>JAJYJP010000047.1 GCA_021789395.1 bacterium
TCGGCGGACAGGCAGTCAGTCTGTTTTACAGTCCGCTTTGGTTTGTTCTGGCCATTGTCGGCTTCGCGGCTTTCGTGGGATTTTTGACCGGCTTTGTGCCGGCTCAGCGGGCCAGCAAGATTGACCCATTGGACGCTTTGCGGTATAAGTAAAATTAAGAATTTCGAATCAAATTCAAATGTTTTAAAATTTAATTTTTTAAAATTGGTTCGAAATTAAAAATTTTTAAAGCGATCTTGAATATTGTAATAGATATATGGAAATTATTGACGGCAAGGAAGTTTCGAAAAAGATTCTTGCTGCAATCAAAGAGAATATCGAAAAAGAAAATTTAAAGCCGTTTTTAGCGGTTGTTTTGATTGGGCAGGACGAAGCTTCTAAAATTTATGTGAATCTGAAAGAGAAAGCCGCGCGGGAAATCGGAATCGGTTTTCAGAAATTTGAATTTCCGGAAACTGTCGCAGAGGCAGAAGTGTTGGACAGGCTCGACGAGTTGAATAGAGATGAGAAAGTGAATGGAATAATCGTCCAGTTACCGTTACCGTCCCATTTGGACAAAAATAAGATTATAAATTTCATCCATCCGAAAAAAGACGTGGACGGTTTTCATCCGGAAAATATTCAATTATTTTTTGAAGGAAACGAAAGATTTTTTCCGGTCCTGCCGAAAGCTATTTTGGAATTGCTCAAAGCGACCGAAGTCAATCTCAATAACGCCGATGCGGTTGTCGTTGCCAACTCCGACGAATTCGGGAAAACGATGGAATTCGCACTGGAAGAAAGCGGCACGTTTTCCGATTATATTTTGAAAGAAGAAATTCCCAATAATCTGGAAGATATTAAAACTAAAGATATCGTCATCACTGTTTGCGGCGTGCCCGGACTCATCAAGGGCGAGATGCTCAAAAAGGGCGCCATCGTGATCGACGGCGGCATCACGCGCGTGGGTGACAAAGTGGTGGGAGATGTGAATTTTGAATCGGTCAAAAATATCGCTTCTTTTGTTTCGTCGGTGCCCGGCGGCGTCGGTCCGGTGACAATCGCCTGCCTTTTGAAAAACGTGTATTTGGCCGCAAAAAAATCCCGCTAAACGGGATTTTTAAATTTGTGCCGCGAGAGAGACTCGAACTCTCATGATATTGCTATCGCGGGATTTTGAGTCCCGTGCGTCTACCGATTCCGCCATCGCGGCTTTTATGTTATACTAAAAATAATTATGGCAAAAATAATTTCATTAGTCAACCAAAAAGGTGGCGTGGGCAAAACCACTTCGGCCATCAATCTGGCGACCTATTTGGCGGAAGCCGGCAAGTTCGTTTTGCTCGTCGATCTCGATCCGCAAGGCAATGCTTCCTCCGGACTGGGGATCGACATCCGCAAAGTACCGAAAAGTTTGTATCACTCACTTATCTTGGGCGAGCATCCGTCCAAGATCATCTTCAAGACCGAGACGCTCGGACATGATCTGATTCCGTCTTCCCAGGATCTGGCCGGCGCCGGCATCGAATTGATCCATCTGGATAACCGCGAGTTCCGTTTGTACAATGTGTTGCGCGAAATCCGGACTAATTACGATTACATCATCATCGATTCACCGCCCAGCCTGGGACTTTTGACGATCAACGGATTGGTCGCGAGCGACGAAATAATCATTCCGGTGCAGACCGAATATTTCGCGTTGGAAGGACTAAGCCAGTTGCTTAATACGATCAATCTGGTCAAGCAGAACCTTCAGCCGGACCTGAAAATTATGGGTGCGCTCCTCACGATGTACGATAAACGCAACCGGTTGTCGCGTCAGGTCATCAAAGAAGTGCAGGATCATTTTCCGGGCCACGTTTTTGACAGTATCATTCCGCGCAGCGTGCGTTTGGCGGAAGCGCCTGGTTTCGGCAAATCGATTCTGAGTTTCGATTCGCTTTCCAAGGGTGCGCGGGCATACAAGAATTTAGCCAGAGAGATCATCGAGCTTGATAAGAAAGAAGTCAGAAGCAAGTTTAGCGTGTAAAATAAAAATTAAATTTAAAAAATTATTATTTTATGACACAAAATTATGGATTAGGCCGGGGGCTGTCCTCTTTGATTCCCTCAAAAAAAATCACCGAACCGCAAAATGATTATAACTATTTCGGAAGGCAGTCGGATAATTCGGATAATCAGGGAACGGATGATGATCGGAATAACGGTAATCAGAAAAACGTCCAGGAAATTGAGATAATAAGGATCACTCCCAATCCGCATCAGCCACGGCTGCATTTTGACGAAGAAAAACTTCAGGAACTGGCTGCTTCCATCAAGGAACACGGCATTATACAACCGATCGTCGTTACGAAAGATAACAACCAATATGAGATCATCGCCGGCGAGCGGCGGTTCCAAGCGGCCAAACTGGCCGGATTGCAGACGGTGCCGGTCATCGTGCGCGATGCGACCGAACGGCAGAAATTGGAACTGGCCGTCATTGAAAATGTCCAGCGCCATGATCTGGATCCGATCGAAGAAGCTAAATCCTATTTGAAACTGGCGGAAGATTTTGATCTAAGCCAAGAAGAAGTGGCGGCTAAGATGGGCAAAAGCCGGAGCGCCGTGGCTAACAAACTGCGACTATTGCATCTGCCGGTGGAAATCCAAAAAGCTTTGATTGAGGGAAAGATTTCGGAAGGGCACGCCAAAGCGATTTTGGCTTTGGAAAATTCGGAGAAACAGCGAGCTCTTTTTGATTTGATCATTAAGAATAATTTGACGGTGCGTCAAGTGGAAAATAAGACCAAAGAAATTTCCGTCAAAACCCATAAGCGGATAATCAGTGTCGATCCGCAAATCAAGGCGCTGGAGGATGGCATTTCCGGCAAGCTGGGAACCAAGGTGAAAATTTCCAAGTCGGGAAACGGCGGGCGGATCATCATTGATTTCTATTCCCAAGAGGAATTGGACAATATAATTTCTAAAATAGACTGATGAAAAAATATTTTCTCTGGCACTACACAGAGGGAATTAAAAATTTTCTCGGAATCTTTCGTAATTTTTTAAAATATTCCTGGCGCTTTTTTTCAGTCGGGCTTCTTTTGCAAACGCTTTTTTATCCCTGGAGGCGGGATATCGCTTTCGCGTCCTGGCGTGGCTTCCATCCGTTGCTGGAACTGAATCGCCTGATCAATAATTTTATTTCCCGGCTGATGGGGGCGGTTGTGCGTTTGCCGGTGATTCTTGTTGGACTGCTGGTGGAAGTGGCTATTCTTATCTTCGGGATTGCCGGATTTGTCTTGTGGCTGGGGCTGCCGATATTTTTTATTGCGGCATTGATAATTTTTGTCGGATTTTTTCGGAAAAATTCCGGTCACGAGACGCTTTATAAGATAGGCGTGGGCGATGTTCTGTTTTTTTCCGTGTGGATGTGGATCGTTTCCATTTACGGATTTATTGAAGCGTCTCGGAAGGGCTGGAGTCAAAAATCTTTGCCGGCATTGGCGCACGGAAAATGGTTTTTGCGCGTCTGGAACCGGATGGGTTTTATCAAACCCGATGCCGATTTTCAGAAAAATTTTTCCGATCCGGTTCGGTTGGAAAAAGAATTGCGCGGGATCGGGCTTTCTACGCAAGATTTTCAAAATATTTTGAACTGGGAAATCCATCGGCAGAAAAAAGTTGATGACGCGTTCAAGTTCTGGAAAGAAGAAAAACTGATGGCTGTCCCGCCGCTGGGAAAAAGCTGGACCTACGCTTATACGCTAGAACTGGACAAGTATTCGATCGCGCTGCCAGTCAAGGAATATTTCTATAAAGATGCTTACGCTTTGGGACACAAGAAAGACATTGAAATGATCGAGACGGCCCTTTCTCGGCCGGTCCAGAATAGCATCGTTCTGGTGGGTGAGGCCGGTGTGGGCAAAAAAACGCTCATCAATCTTTTGGCCAACCAAATTAAGGAAGGGAAGGTGATGGCGGCGCTCCGGGATAAGCGTTTGCTGGAAGTCGATCTGCATAAGATCGCGACGGAGGCTGGAAGCAATTTTTTCTGGCAGATCGATAAGATTTTCCGCGAATCGGTCTATGCCGGCAATATCATTTTGGTCATCAATAATATACACGAATTCTTAAGTGACAAGGTCGCTCTGGATGTCTCCAGTCTTCTGGGGAAATACCTGGCCATGCCGACCTTCCAAATGATCGGTCTGACAACGCCGGAAGAGTTTCATTCCAATTTGGAAACCGACGGTTCCCTGATGGAATATCTCGATAAATTGCTGATCGACGGATTATCCCCGGAAGAAACGATTTTTTCTCTCTTGCATATCTTGGAGAAAGAGGAAAAAAACCGGGTTATTGCCACCTATCAGTCGATCAAGGAGGTGGTGGAATTGTCTGACCAATATATCACCGATAGTCCGCTGCCGGAAAAAGCCATCGATCTTCTGGAGGAGGCGCTAATCCGCTGGTTCCGGCAGTCGCCGAATTATTTTCTGATGAAAAAAGACGTCGATCAATTGTTTGAGGAAAAATTGAAAATTCCGGTCGGTGAAGTCGGACAAGAAGAAAAAGAAAAACTTACCCATTTGGAAGAAATTCTGCATCAGCGAGTAATCGGCCAGGATGAAGCGGTGAAGCAGGTCGCGGAAGCGATGAGGCGGACGCGGGCAGGTATCGCCGACACTAAAAAACCGATCGGCAGTTTTCTCTTTTTGGGTCCGACCGGTGTGGGAAAGACTGAAACGGCCAAAGCCTTGGCGGAAGCTTACTTTGGTTCGGAAGATCGGATGATCCGGCTGGACATGAGCGAATTCCAGACGCCGGACGCAGTGGGAAGGATTCTAGGTTCGGACCAGTTGAATATTCACAGTCAGTTCGTCGCCGCCGTGACGGAAAATCCTTTTTCAGTGCTACTGCTTGATGAGATCGAAAAGGCTTACCCGGACATCCTCAACTTATTTTTGCAAGTCTTGGACGAAGGCTGGCTGACCGACGCTTTTGGCAAAAAAATAATTTTTAAAAATATGATCATCATCGCTACTTCCAACGCCGGCGCAGAAATCATCAAAGAGGGGATTGAGAAAAAGATGTCCGACGAAGAGTTGCATGTCCAAGTGATCGATCATGTCATCCGTAAAGGAATTTTTAAGCCGGAGTTCCTCAATCGTTTCGAGGAAGTTCTGTTTTTCAGCAGTCTTAACGGTGAGGCGCTGGCCCGGGTGACTGGACTGATTGTGGAGAAGGCAGTAGAAAGGATTTATGAAAGGAAGAATATCGAGATCGATCTGAATCGGGGCATTGTCGAAAAAATTATTGAAAAAGGTTATGACCCGATCTTCGGGGCGCGCTCGATCAAGCGCTATGTTCAAGATAAAATAGAAGACGCGGTGGCGAAAAAGATTATCGCTGAAGAAGTGGTGTCTGGCCAGTCGATCGAATTGCGGCCGGAAGATTTGGAATGAAAGAATGACCCGAATCTTTGAATATAAAAAACGGATTCCTAGAGTCCGTTTTTCTTGAGCGATTTTTTGATCTGGGCCTTGGCCAAGCTAGTGCGGACGAATTTCAACCAATCTTGCGAGGGACCTTTCCGTTCTTTGGAAATAAGGATGTCGATCACTTCTCCGTTCCTGATCTTGTGATCGAGCGGCACCATGTGGCCGTCCGCTTTGGCGCCTACTGCCCGGTTGCCGATCTCGCTGTGAACTTTATAAGCAAAGTCGATCGGCGTGGCATCTTCCGGCAGATCGATAACATCGCCCATCGGCGTGAAAGCAAAAATATGATTTTTAAAAAATTCCACGTGCAGGCCTTCTAAAAATTCCTGGTCGTCCTTGCCAATGTCGTTCTGCCATTCGCGCAGCTGTTTCACCCAGGTCAGTTCTTCTTCCGGCACTTTTTTCTTCCGGCCGAATAGCAAGCTCTTCCAGCGGCTGTCGTTATTGTCGCTATAGATCCAATGGGCGGCGATTCCGAATTCCGCTTCCGTATCCATTTTTTTGGTGCGGATCTGGACTTCCAAAATTTTTCCTTCCGGTCCGAAGACGGTGGTGTGGATCGATTGGTAACCGTTGGGCTTGGGCAGAGAAATGTAGTCCTTGATCCGTCCGACCAACGGGCGATATTTTTTGTGGACGATGCCGAGCGTCTCGTAACAGTCGGCCACTTCCGGCACGATGATGCGGATGCCGACCAGGTCGTAGATCTTGTGAATATCCATGTCGTGCTTTTTAAGTTTCTGAAACAGGCGATAGAGGCGCTTGCTCCGGCCGTAGATATCGATGACGCGGATGCCTTTTTTTAAAAGTTCCTTCTTCAGTTCGGCGACGGCTTTGTCCACGTATTTTTTGCGGGCTTCATATTCTTCCTCTTCCAATTTCTTCACGAAGGCGTAATTTTCCGGTTCGAGATATCTGAAAGACAAGTCTTCCAACCGGCCTTTGATGTCGCCGATTCCCAGGCGGTTGGCGATCGGGGCGTACACTTCCAATGTTTCCAGGGCGATCCGTTTCCTTTTGTTTTCCGGCAGGGCGTCCAGCGTTTCCATGTTGTGCAGCCGATCGGCTAATTTGGTTAGAACGACGCGGATGTCCTGGGCCATGGCTAAAAACATTTTACGCAGGTTTTCCAGATCCAGTTCTTCTTTGGATTCGCGCAACTTGATCTTACCCAATTTGGTGACGCCGTCCACGATGAATGCGA
>JAJYJP010000003.1 GCA_021789395.1 bacterium
TAAGAAAAATTGTGAAGGATGGTTTTATAAAAATGACAATTTAATTATTCCGGCGTAGCTCAATGGTAGAGCAGTTGACTGTTAATCAATTGGTTATAGGTTCGAATCCTATCGCCGGAGCCCTGTACTTTTAGTATCGAGAGACCGAGACGCTTCAAAACTCTCGATATTTCAGAGCAAAAAACAAGGATGAAAATCCTTGTTTTTTGTACTTTATTTTATTTAAAACGGTTAATTTTCAGCAGGATTATTTTCTAAAATCAATTGTTTGTTTTTCATAATAAGTTTACTTTTCAAGCTGGCCATCATTTCTCTTTTTTCCACCAAGCTGCCTTCTTTCAAAATATATTTAGCATACATTCGAATATCAAATTCTTGCAGTTTATCAATCTCGTTTTCCTTGCCGTTCATTTTGAGCACCATTCTTTGAAATTTATTGTATCTTTCCACTTCTTCCTGAAATTGTTTTTGCAGTCCGATTTCATTAATATCCAGTTTGTCAATTATACCGGCCAGTTGTAAAATCAATTCTTCTTCGCGCAGATATCCGCATTTGCATTTGTGATCTTTGGATCGGGTACAGCCGTAATAGACGTAAACATGCACGTTGCCGTTTTTCTGTTTCTTATATTTTTCTTCGGCCGTCACGCCTGATCCGCACAGTCCGCAAGTTATTAATTTAGTGAAGGCGAAGTCACGGCCTTCCCGCACAATTTGGTCGCGTTTCAATTGGGATTTGGCTAACTCGAATAATTCCTTGGTGATAATCGGCTCGTGTTGGCCTTGGTAGAAGTTGCCACTGCCCCTGGGATATTCGAAGGTGCCATAGTAGAAGGTATTCTGCAGGATCAGAAAAATATTGCTTAGTGATAAACTTTTACCACCTTTAGTTTTGAAATTAAGTTCAAATTTCAACCAGTGGAATAATTTCCGGCCACTCCATTTTTCGTAAGCCACTCTTTCAAATATCTTGCGGATAATCGGCGCCCTTTCCGGATCAATCGTCACGCGTCCTTTTCGATCTAAATTCCTTTCATTCAGATAGCCCGTTGGCGCTACTGTTGGCCAGAGTCCCATTTCTACTCGGGTACGGAGGCCGCGTTTCACATTGACGCTTTTGTTGTCGTTTTCCAATTTCGCTTGTGAGCAGAGAATCATCAGCAAGAATTTTTCATTCGGCGAATTACTGAATGATTGTCCGTAGGTTTTAATTTCGAGCAGTAATTTTTGATCCATGAGATCTACCAGCGATCCGAGATCGCCGGCATTACGGCTCAACCTATCCGGCGCCCAAGTTAGGATGCCGTTGAATTTTCCTCGGCGGATATCTACTAATAATTCATTGAATACGGGACGTTCGCCGGAGTTTTTGGCCGAGTGGCTTTCCCGTCTGATTTCCGCAATTTCCAACCCGTCTCGCTCGGCAATCTGCAGCATTTCTTTAACTTGGGAATCGATGGAAAGAACCTGTTTTTCTTCAGATTCAGTTGATTTTCGGGCGTAAAGGCAGTAACGGACAGGCGTGATAATTGTTTGAGCTTGGGCTACTTGGTTGGTTTTGGTGTATTCCATAAAGTTGTAATTTAATGGTTACAACCCAAGGAATGACGCAAGTTCCCAAATTAGTCCAGGGCGTCACAAGTTGGCAAGCTGTTGATAACTAATAGCATAAAAAGCTCTTAAAACTTGCTGAAAATCACTTGAGTTGTGGAATTACAAAAAATCCCATTTTAGCTTTATCTTTTCATTTTTCTATGCTAACCTGTTAATGTCTGCCCATTGTTAAAATAGCACAAAGGTCACTGTCTAATTTACCCGATTGCGGGTAGAGACGGGCAGTTGACCTCCACAATCGGGAGCCTTTGTGCTAACGAAAACAGTGGGCAGACAGGTTGACTGCCCCTTTTTGTTTATAAAATAAATACGCATAGTGTCTGCCTATGCCAAATTTATCCGACAATGAAAAACGGGATATTATTAAATATCTCGAATCAAATAAGCCACTTCCCGAAAAGTACCGCTTTTTGCTTTTTGATGATGCTAAAGAAGTCGAGCTTTTATGGAACGGAAAGACCGATGAGGTGGAAAATGTGGTTTTGCCGTTTCAGACAATTGAAAATATTGACGAGCCAAGAAGCGAGGAAAAAATTACGGCGCAAACCTCACTTTTTGATACTTCCGGCCGGCAGATCAAGGGCTGGTCAAATAAGCTGATTTGGGGCGATAACAAGCTTATTTTATCTTCTCTCAAGAATGGACCGTTCCGCAAGCAAATTGAAGCCGAGGGTGGACTGAAATTGATTTATATCGATCCGCCGTTTGACGTGGGCGCGGATTTTTCTATGAATATTGAAATTGGCGAGGATAGCTTTACCAAAAAGCCGTCTGTCATTGAGGAAATAGCTTTTCGTGATACTTGGGGAAAGGGAGTGGATAGTTTCATTTCAATGATTTATGAGCGGCTGAAATTGATGCATGGACTTTTGGCGGATAACGGAAGCATTTATGTGCATTGTGATCATAGAGTTAATAGCTATATGAGGTTGATAATGGATGAAATATTTGGAAAAGATTCTTACAGAAACGAAATAGTATGGTCATATCAGGGGTCATGGGTTGAGCCAAAAAATTATTTTCCAAGGCGGCATAATCTGATTCTTTTTTACAAGAAAAATAATAATGATTTTTTTAATAGACAATATGAAGACAATTCTGAGGATCAAGTAAATTTTAAAAGATGGGAGAAGTATCTTGTTGACAATAAAATATTTGGTAAAAATTATCCAAAAGACGATATTAGGTTTAAAACTTATTTTGATAAGTTTGTTAAAGATAATAAAAGAGAACCAAAAGACGATGACGTTATTTTTGAAATAAAAGGGGCGGTAGTTGGATCAAGTTGGTATATCAAAAAAGTTGATCCAAAATCACCTGAAAATATTGATTATCCAACACAAAAATCAGAAGCGTTATTGCGCAGAATAATTGAGGCTTCGTCCAGCGAGAATGATTTAATTGCAGATTTTTTCTGCGGTTCTGGTACAACTTTAGCTGTTGCGGAAAAACTTGGCCGAAAATGGATTGGTACTGACCTTGGTAGATTTTCTATTCATACCACTCGCAAAAGAATGATTGGTGTCCAGCGGGAACTCAAAAAAGCTGGCAAAGACTTCCGGGCGTTTGAAATTTTGAATATTGGCAAATATGAAAGAGAGAAATTTTTGGGCGTAAATGAAAATCTGCGCGAAGAAGAAAAGAGATTGCAAAGAGAGCAGAAAGAAAAGCAGTTTATCCAGCTTATTTTGTCCGCCTACAAAGCCGAGCCCGTGGATTCTTTCAATACTTTTGTCGGCAAAAAAAGAGATCGCTTGGTGGCAGTCGGGCAAATTGACACGCCAGTAACTAATGACTTTTTGGAAAAAATAATCAAAGAGTGCAAAGAAAAAGGCATCACCAAGGCTGATGTTTTGGGTTTTGACTATGAGATGGGCCTTGATTTTGAAACTGCCAAAAAATTCGGCATTGATATTCAATTCAAAGTCATTCCGCGCGAAGTTTTTGACAAAAAGGCAGTTGAAAAAGGACAAGTTAAATTTTACGATGTCGCTTATATCGAAGTGAAACCGATTATTCGAGGCCGCGGCAACAACAAAGAAGTTGCGATTGAGTTGGCCGATTTTTCTGTTTTCTACAACCAAGACAACACCGGCGAAGTTGAGGAAAAACTGCAATCCGGCGGAAACAAGATTGTGATTGAAAATGGACAAGTGATAAAAATTTCCAAGGATAAAAATACTGATATCATCGAAAGAGAAGTTTTGACCAAGAAATGGACTGACTGGATTGATTATTGGTCAGTTGATTTCAATTTTGAGAGCAAGCAAGAAATTGTCCGCGTGATTAACGAAAAAACCGGCGAGGAAAAGGAGGAATGGACAGGAAGCTATATTTTTGAAAATGAATGGCAGTCATTCCGCACCAAGAAAGACAGAACGCTCGAGCTCATCTCCGCTTTTAAAGACGCGCCCAAAGGCAAAATGAAAATCGCGGTTAAAGTGATTGATATCTTTGGAAATGATACGACAAAAGTAATTGAGTTAAAAATATAATGAAAATAAAAAATATTCAGGTAAACAATTTTCGCTCCATCGAAAAGATTGATTTAAATCTGGGCGATTTTTGCGTTTTTGTTGGACAGAACAATCATGGTAAAACTAATTTTTTTGAAGCGATTGACTGGTTTTATTCTCCCAAGGGAAGCATTGCTGACATAAAAAGAAAGGGCGCGAAAGAAGAAGAGGCTGTAGAAGTCATGGTTACTTTCACGGGTGTGCAGGAGGGCATTGGTAGAATGAAAAGTGAGAAAAATAAGGCAACGCTTGAAAAAATCCTAAAAAAAGACGAAGTAAAAATAAAAAGGTCTTCCAATGCAAAGTCCAGAAGTATTTTTGATGAAGAAAAGCAAGAGTGGACTGAAAAATTACCGACGGGGTTCGACAACTCCCTGAACGATTTGCTTCCTAAAATTGAATATGTCAAAACCGAAACTAGTCTTAAGGATATAATAAAGTATGGGAAAAATACGCCCATAGCAGAAATGCTGGCTGGTGTTTTGGAGATAATTCTGGAGGAAGATGAAAATTATAGAAAATTTAAGGAACAATTCGATAAATTATTTCGGGATGATAATTCAAAAGTAAAGGCGCAATTAGATGCTTTGAGCCAAGAGGTCAGGTTGTATCTAGTTAAGCAATTTGCAGAATGTTCAAAGGTTGAGTTTAGGGTAAATGATCCAGCATTTGAAGATCTTTTGAAAAATTTTGAAACCAAAGTTGATGATGGTGTAGAGACTAGTGCAGAGGAAAAGGGGGATGGAATGCAGCGGGCATTGATGCTTGCGATAATCCAAGTTTATGCTGATTTCAGGAAAAATAAAGGCGATAAAGCAAAAAACTTCATATTTTTGATTGATGAAGGTGAGTTGCATTTGCATCCAACCGCACAGCGGAAATTGAAAAATGCATTGAGCGACTTGTCCAAGAAAGGAGACCAGGTCTTATTAAATACGCATTCCTCAGTTTTAGTTACTGATGACGATGACACCCAGTTAATTTTTAAAGTTGAAAAATCAAACAAGATAACATCAATTAAAAAGGCTGAAAAAAATGAAAGGCCTTATTTAATTTACGAATTACTCGGTGGAAGTCCAGCTGACCTTTTGTTGCCAAAGAATTTCTTAATTGTTGAGGGCAGGAGTGATTTAATCTTTATACAAACTATAATCAACAGATTTTATAGTAGCGAAGTGGATATTCAGATTATTTATGCCGAAGGTGACTATGAAAATCAGCGTAAATCTATGTATGGAATTAACACCGTATTAGTACCGCTTTATATTAGTCCTTTGTATAAAGAAAGGCTGGTGATACTTTGCGAAACTCCTGCTGATTATAAAAAAGATGGTTTTGATAGCTTCAAGAGAGATTATAAGCGTCTCGTCGATTGCGGGCAGCTACTTACATTATCCGAAAAAAGTTTGGAAGAATATTATCCCAACCCTTGGAAGAAAACAGAAGATGAGGTTAAAAATATGACTTCGGAAGATAAGATAAAGTTAGCTAAGAAAGTTGCCGAAGAAATTAAACAAGAGCAATTTGAGAGCGATATGGCGGTTATTCATTCAGCATTATCGAAATGCTGGTCTTTAGCTTACAAATAATATGGCTTTACACAAAAATTTTCCAAAAGACAAGTTCCAAATTCTTGATCCAGCGATCAGGTGGTTTCCGGCGGATGAAGACTTACGCAAAGAAGGCTATGAAAAGCTTTTGCCGCCTTTTGTGCCAGAATTGCGTGAAAAGGTTGCAGAGTGGCGTAAAAAAGATTATGTGGGGGCTAGCGAAACTTCCAAAGCCTTGCTGAATTGGTGGTTCAAGGAACCGCACACGATTTTTACCAAAGACGGCACCAGCATCGCTTTCCAATACTATTTTGCCCAAAGAGAAGCGGTAGAAACGATTATTTGGCTGTATGATGTGGAAAAAGTTTCTAGCAAATATGACCTAATCAAGTTTGATAAATTGGGTCGCGTCAGCCCGAATATGTTCACTGAAGATTGGCTGCGTTTTGTGATCAAGATGGCGACCGGCAGCGGCAAGACAAAAGTCATGAGCTTGCTCCTGGCTTGGTCGTATTTTCACAAACTCTATGAGGAGGGATCAGAACTTTCCAAAAACTTTTTACTTATCACGCCCAACATCATTGTTTTGGACAGGATCAAGAACGATTTTGAAGGCTTGAAAATATTCTACGAAGATCCGATTTTGCCGGATAATGGCTACTGCGGCCAAAATTGGCAGGACGATTTTCAGATTAAACTGCACCTGCAGGACGAAGTTGGCACTGTTTCCAAATCAGGCAATATCTTCCTGACCAATATTCACCGCGTGTATGAAGGCAGTATCAATGAAGCCAGTTTTGATGACGAAGACACCTCGGATTATTTTATGGGTAGCAAAGTGGTCGGCAAAACCAATGATTCTAAAGTTGATCTGGGCGAAATCGTGCGCGATGTTGATGAATTGATGGTGATCAACGACGAAGCGCATCATATCCATGATCCGAAAATGGCTTGGTTCAAATCGATTGAAGATATTCATCACAAATTGTTGCAAAAAGGCGCGAAGTTATCCTTGCAGATCGATGTGACAGCAACACCGAAGAATAATCGCGGCGAGATTTTTGTACAAACCGTTTCGGATTATCCTTTGGTGGAAGCCATTCATCAGGGAGTAGTCAAAAATCCGGTTTTGCCGGACCAGGCCAGCCGCGCGAAACTGCAAGAAAAACAAAGCTCGCTTTTCGCCGAGAAGTATGAAGATTTTATTCGCCTGGGCGTGGAAGAATGGCAAAAAACTTATCAAGAACTGGAACCCACCGGCAAAAAATCGATTTTGTTTATCATGACCGATGACACCAAAAACTGCGATGACGTGGCTGAATTTCTGGAAAAAAGCTATCCTCAACTCAAAGGCGCGGTGCTGACCATTCACACCAACAAAAGTGGTGAAATCTCGGAAACCGTCACCGGCAAAAAAGAAAAAGAACTTCAGGAACTGCGCAAAAAAGCCAATGAGATTGATAGTCTGGAAAGTCCTCACAAGGTTATTGTGTCCGTTTTGATGCTCAAAGAAGGTTGGGATGTTAAAAATGTGACGACTATTGTCGGTTTGCGTCCATATGGATCAGATTCGAAGATATTGCCTGAACAGACGCTTGGCCGCGGTTTGCGCCGGATGTTCTTTGGCCAAGATGTGGAAGAATATGTGAGCGTTATCGGCACACCGGCTTTTATGGAATTTGTGGAATCAATCAAGGCCGAAGGCGTTGAACTGGAAAAAAGAAAAATGGATCGCTCTGGCTCGCCGATTACGCCGACCGTTATTGAAGTTGATTATCAAAACCCCAAAAAAGACATTGAAAATCTGGATATTGAGCTTCCGGTTTTGACTCCAAGAATACAAAGGGAATACAAAAACCTCGGCCTGCTTAACGTTTCGGAATTTAAAAACGAAAAACTAGCTGTCAAACAATTTTCTGATGAGGAGAAAAAAGAAATTGTTTTCAAAGAAGTGATCGATGACAAAACGCACCATACCACTATTCTTAACAGCTCCGTTGAGCCGAATTATCAAAGCGTGGTCGGTTTTTTTGTGCAGAGGATAATGAAGGAACTGCGCCTTTTTGGCTGCTACGATATTCTTTTTGGTAAAGTGAAAGAATTCATCACCGCGGATTTGTTCAAGGAAGACGTTGATCTCAACGACGCCAATATCCTGCGAAATCTTTCCGAACTAGAAGCGGTGAAAACTATTATTGAAACATTCAAGAAAGGAATCAATAATCTGACCGTGCAGGATGTTGGCGACACGGAAATCAAAAATTATCTCAAGATTAGCAGCGCCCGGCCGTTTGTGGTCACTGATAAAAAATATTTGCTGCCCAAAAAGAGCGTTTTCAACAAAATTGTCGGCGACAGCGATTTCGAGCTTGAGTTTGCGGACTTTTTGGAAGGCGCAGATGATGTGTTGTCTTTTGCCAAAAATTATTACGAGATCCATTTCAAGATTGACTACAAAAATGCCAGCGGCGCTATTTCCAGCTATTACCCCGACTTTTTCGTGAAAACCGATAACAAAACGATTTACATCGTGGAAACCAAAGGCCGCGAAGATTTGGACGATATTGAAAAAATCAAAAGATTGGCCCAATGGTGCGCAGATGCTAGTGAACGGCAAAAAAAGATTAAATACAAGATGCTTTATGTGAAGCAGGAAGAGTGGGAAAAGTACAAGCCAAAAAGTTTTAAGGAGGTGATTAAACTGTTTGCGTAAAGTAAGGAAAAATAATTTTTCAGTAGAAATAAGTGAAGGAATTTTGGAAAGACAAAAGGAAATTGAAATCGATATTTCAGAAATACTCGTAGAAACCCAAAAGTGATTTTAATTGAAAGACGTCAGCGCCGCTAGAAACCAAATCGTACGTAAAGAATAAAATTCTCTCTAATTTGCAAAATCAACCAGTCTTTTGAGGCTGGTTTATTTTCATTACAATGTTCCATTTTAAGCCAAATTAGGCTATAATTAAGGTGTAAGGTGAATCCTCCTCGTTTTATTTATATGGAAAAACATTCTGAACAAAAATTAGAAAAAATAGAAACGGAAAAAACAAAATTCGAATTCAAAGACTTAGCAGAAGCCGAGCAATATTTGGATTGGAAAAGAAATGTACCGCAGGAAGTCAGACGTCTGGTAGAAAGCGCCATTCTCGAAAAAGAAATAGAACCCGGGCAAACAGGATTACCTTTGAGCGATCAATTCTTGGATGCCTTGGACAAATCTTTGCGCGATAAGAAGTTTACCTCTCAAACCGGAAGCGATCCGCGAATAAACAATTTGTTGGAGCCGCTGGAAAGAGTCGAAACCAAGGGCGGATATTTGAACGTTTTCGAAACCCTCACCAATCCGTCGGTATCTTGGAGTCTGAAAAAGAAGGTTTACGATACGCAAATCAAGGTTGCTTTGGAATGGTTGGCTTCGCAGGATTTGAAAAAAATATCCGAAAAGGTCGTAGAGCAATCCGAAGAAAGAAAAGAGCAAGCGCAGAAACAGGAAAATCCCGAAGACCAGGTTCCGCCGCAAAGCGAAGACGTCCGCTCTTCCATGGAAGGCGGAATGGAAAAAAGAGAAGGCGAACCGCAGGCTCAATTTCGCGTCAATCCTTTTTATGGCGGATACTACAAACAACTGACTTTCAATCGATTCAATCAGGAAACTTTGAAGTGGGAAAAACCGGAAAATGTTTTCCGCGATGCGGAAAGTGAAACGCTGGATACGTTGAAAGGCAGAATCCTGGCCGGAAAAGTTTCCGGCAAATCGCCGTTGTCTTTACCGTTGCCTTATGATTGGGCGATCGACATCGAAGGTTTGCAGACCAACGCGCCCGAAGGAAGCGCAAGAATCATGAGAAATCAAAACGGACTTTGGTATCTTGAAATCGATGCCGAAGGCGTATTCGATTACCAAATAAAGACCGGACCCAGAAAAGTTTTGGAAACGAAAGAAAAATTGCCCGAAGCGGAAATGGGGGGAGAAATTCCCAAAGAACTTGTTCAAAAAATCGAAGAGCTCAAGAAAAGCAGCTTGCCGAAAATGAGACAGATTCGGGAATTGGCAAAGTTTATCAGAGGCAGCCTGACATATTCCAACAGCAACGAGGCCTGGAAAAAATACGCGGCCTATCCACCTGAATTTTTCAAAAGGATTTGGAAGGGGAAAGAAGCGGATTGTTTCGTGGCCAATACGTTGGCTGTCCGCGCCATCTCGGAAATAGACAAGAACGTAAATTTCGCCGGCGGTTTTTTGGTCAAAGAAAAAAACAAAGAAGGCGAGGCCGTCATGCATTCAGGAAACGGACACGCCTGGTTGGAAGTTTGGGATTCCTTGAGCGGGCGGGCGATCAGGTTGGACGCCACGCCGAAAGGAGATCCGAATGTCGATGAAGAGCAGCAGGAAAAAGATTTGGAAGGAGAAACCGACGAAGGCGATTACGGGGAATCGGATGAAGAATTAGCCAGCGAGGAGGAAATCAAAAAGAAAATAGAAGAAATGCAAGAAAGTCAGGGAAAGAAGGATAAGCGGAAAGCGACTCATGCCGATCTGGAACAGGCGCATTTCGCCGAATTGGCCGAGTGCACGCCGGCCCAAGCGCGGGAATTTCTCTCCGCCCTGGAAAGAGTGAGACAAATAAAGGACGATCAAGGCAATCCGATCAGCGATCTACTCAAAGACGAATGGAAGAAAATAATCATAGAAAGGAAAATCGAAGCGATTGATTACCGCGGGCCGGTCAGGATGGATGAAGGCGATCGTTTGGAAGATCCGGTGAGTGCGCGCATAGATATCCGTTCCCGTGAATTCAATCCGAGCGGATTTGAAAAACATGAAGTTGTTGAAAAAACAGAAACCGATTTCGGCGGGATCAATATATATTTTTCATTCGACCTTTCCGGTTCCATGAAAGACGCCGATGGAGCAAGTGGAAGAATAAAGGCGGACGTGCAAAGAGACGTCGCGCTTCTGTTCGTGGACAGTTTGATGCAGTGCGCGTATATTTCCCGACAGCAAGGAGAAAATTCTGATTTACTGCCGGTCAAAATTATGGTAACATTAGCCTCAAGTACGGGAGAAGTCAGGCTTCATTTGACGGACAAATGGGGACCCAAAGAACAGTGGGCTTTATATTCCGCCTTGAACCAATTGGCAAGCGGCGGAACGCCCACGCACCAAACTCTAGAGTTGATAGAAGCGGACTTCGACAAAGAATCGGCGGATCTCAAAAAGAAAAGAGTTTCCAAAGAAAAGTTGCCGCTGCATTATGTGGCGGAAATTTCCGACGGAGCTCCCGATGATTTTTCCGAAACGGAAAGCATGCACGAAAAGCTCAAGAAAAAGGGAGCCGTAGTCAGAAGTTATACTATCGGCGGAACATCCCGAAGCGCGGACGCGGCCGAGCCGATTGATTCATTTTCAAAACTGCCGCAAATTCTGGGAAGAGACATAATTGAAAAATTTAAAAAACTTAACCCGCGGAGAGTAAAATAAAATCAAACTATATGTTTGAGAATCCGAAAAATTTTCAGCCATTCACGATCGATAAGGAAGAAGATTCGAAGAGAATCAGACCTTTGACAATCGAGGAAAGAGAAGAACTTGGCTTGGAAGAGAAAAGCAAAAAGAAGAAGGAATCCAAAGAAACTGCTTCTCGGGTTTTGCGTGCCTCCTGGAAAAATCCGGAAAACCAGAATAAAAGGGAGGTTGAAATTGACATCGAAGAAGAAATTCAATTGTTTGAAAGGGTGTACGATAATTTGTCTGTGAAAATTGATAAAGAGGAGATCCGTTCAATTTGGAAACGAAATTTCGAATCAATGAAAAAAGAAATCGAGACTTATGGTTACGATACCATAATAATCGTTCCCGAAGATCTCCCGACAGGGGAAAGTGTGGATAGGGAAATAATTGAGACCATGGATGAAGGTGCGGGCAAAGGCAAGGTTGCGGCGACCAACTATTTGGTGGATAAAAACAGCATAACCACGCCTGAAAAACCGAAATACAGGATTATTCTTACAAAAGGAGAACAAAATATTGCGGAAACTTCCGATCCGTTGCTCAAGGCTACTTTGGGCAAAAGCATGGAGTATCTGACCGGATTGAGCAAACAAGAAATAGAACAAAGAATCCAGCGAGGCGATGAACTGCCGATCGATTTCAAAGTCAACACTGGTGGTCACGAAACGGAAATAAAGGCCGATGGAATGTCGCTCCAGGAATATATGATTTTTCAACGCGCTTATTTCGAGAAAAACAAGAAACATCTCGACGAAAACGGCTGGACATGGTTGCCGAAATCTTTCTCCGGTTCCCACGTCGTGGATGCGCGCTGGCTTCCGGTCGTTCGGCGGCTGGACGTCTTTGCCCTTGGTGCTTCGTCTCGGGATGTCCCTCTTGGTCTCCGCCTCTCCCGTAGTTTCTCGAACTGATTTTAGCTTCGTATCTTTTTAACTTCTTTTTTATTTTTCTTTTTTGTCCTGTTAAATTGCGGCGTAGCCGCACCGCTATAGCGATTTAATATGTTGAATTCGGGCTAGTACAATCATTATTCTTGTGTAAAACAGGGAAGTGGTTTGCCCGAAACGATTTCAAATACGAAAGACATCCGTTTGAAAACGGATGGTAAGTTTTGAAATTGCAAGTGAGAAACTACAGTTTTTCCTAAGGCAAACGGGTTGCCTTGATAAATCGCGATGAGCGAATGAATATGGGACAGGAAAAGCTAAAAGAGGCGGGGCTCCGGTTCCCACGTCGTGAATGCGAACTGGAATCCGGACGATCGGCAGCTGAACGTCAATGCCAATGATGCTTCGAATCGGAATGACAATCTTGGCCTCCGCCTCTCCCGTAGTTTATATTATTGAATTCGGAGCCGGAGCGAAATAAACGGGGACACCATCGTGGAATACAGGACAAAACGATGGTTGCGGAAATCCGCGTAAAAATGAATGGCGAGGGAGGCAACTCATTGCAGTTGCTTCTTGTAAACTCGCCTCTCTCTAAAAGATTATTTTATAACAAGCGATTTTTTAGAGGGAAAATAAAAAAACAGGAGGAGTGAAAATGAAAAAGATTATTTTGGTGCTGGTTGCGGTTCTTGCAGTTATGGTTGTTTATGGTTGCGATAACGAGAAAATCAGCAAGGCCGAGGCGAAGAAGATGGTTGGCACGTGGAAAGTGGTTTCCGTAAATTGTCCGGAGGTATTGGCGGAAAAGGACGGACAGTACCGGACGTTTAATTACAAAACGGATGATATGGAGGCTTCCTATCCAGTGATTATTCAGGAGTGCCGGCAGCAAGTCCGGCCGGGCTGGATGGTTCAGGTAAAAACTCCAAATAACTACTGGCTTTTTCCTCCGGTGGTCTCAAAAAGAAAGGAGGCGCAAAAGTGAAGAAGCGCAGACAGCCGAAGGTGAGAGTGCCCAAAGAAGTTGCTGCGGGCACTCTCAGACATCGGGGTGGACCTAACTCATCTCATAAGGGAGAGAGAGGCTACGATCGGGAAAAAGAAAAAGAAAAACAAAGGAGGTTATTTGACTAATCCGGCAAGCTGATTTATCATAATCTGTCTTGCCGCCTTTTCAGAGATTTTAATTATTTGAAATTTCTGAAAAGGAGTTTCACTCCTAAAAAAGTTTTTATTAAAAAATACACGGAGGTGAAAAGATGATGGAACAGCGTTTGGAGATGAATCTGGAACAGCGTCTTACGCTTGAGCAGAGGCTTAAGCTTCAAGCGAGGATCTTGGGACTGCGTCTTAAGCTGATCGGGAAGATTTATGGAGAAACTTACAAACCGCACGCGGTTTGCCCGAAGTGTAACCGCCGACTGACACCGATTGAGATTCTCAAAGGTTTCAAGAGGGATGTCAACGACTACACAACCAAGTGTCCGCGCTGCAAGCACCGGTTTGAGCCGCAGCTCATACAAAGGAACTTAACTGGCTCGACAACGCTTCCGTTTTTCTGCCCGTCGCAGACTCTCAACCAGCTGCACGGAAAGGAAAAACTGTCGCCGGCCGAAATCCAAAAGAACCACGCTGCGCTTTACCGTTGCGCAACGGTGCATTTTGGCGGGCTTCTTCAGGCGTTTCAGAAAGTCGGAATCAATTACCAGTTCACAGAACCGGTAATGAAGTGGGAAAAGAAAGTGAAAACTTTTCTCGGACTGCTTCCTGATTCCGTTATTGCCCGCCTGGTCCGGGTGAAATATGCCGAGGTGCGCAAGCTTCGCCTCCGTCTGAACATTCCTCGTTACCGCTCAGAGAATCTTCTCTGAACTTTCGTAAAAGCCGCTTTGTCTTATGTTTTTAGGCAAGGCGGCTGGTTTTTTTCTTGACTTTTAAAGTTTAAGGAGTATAAATAATAGTTCTCTATAAAATTGAAACAGGAGGTTTTCGCGTGAAAAAGCATCCGGTAAAGGTTGAGGGTTTCAATGGAAACCTGGAAGAACTCGCCCGGGCTATTTTCGGGATGAGGTATGATGTAGTTGTCGAATTTCTCAAGCATTCCCAAAAGGAACTACGCAGGCAATCAGAGGGAGATGAGGGGCGCGGCAGGATTAAACTTTCAAATCTTCTTTCTGATGCCGAGCAGAAGACAGTAGAGCTGCAGGAAATAATGGAAAAAATTTTCCTGGTTTGCAAACCTTTTATGAAAAACGAGCTGGATTGATAGTGGTCCAGCTCAAGATTGCGAGGGTATGTCGTAGACACGCCCTCTTTTTTTGTCAATATTGCCATAACATTACCTATAATCTAAACTAAACACAGTAGATTTGAACTACTAAAAACTATCTTGAGGAGGATCACCGGTGAATTATGGCAATAACGTTTGGTATTTTCCTTACACTCAATATGAATTTGCCAACGGTTTGTCTTCTTTTTTAAAAAATCATCCTAATTTGGAAGTTGCTGCAATGGCTGGGGCTGGAACCGGACCAACTTATGGCGAGCAAGGTTATTTTGTAGTCTTGAGAAAGAAAAAATAATTGAAATCGAGGGCGGTCTGGCAAATGCTAGATGCGCTCTTTTTTTATTTTAGATATAGTGAGCACCACTGTGGGTAACTATGCAAAAGTTTTTATTATAGAAATTTAAAAGGAGCTGCGTTGTAACTCCTTTTTTAAGTATTGTTAGGTTTTATTTTAGTCCGAGTATTTCTCCGATCCTCTTGTGTGTTAAAAGTGAACCTTTGTCATTGTTTGTTATTTCTAATGTTCCAGAAAAAAACTGAGGATTAGGAGCCACTTCTATTCCAAGTATTTTTACCGTGGATTCACCGTAAGCTTTTTTTGAGGCCTTGCTGTCTTCATTAATAAAGCTCAAAAGCTTAATCAATGTTTCCAGGCTGATTCTTTCAAAGAGAATTTTCATTCTTTTTCCCTCCAATTTCAAAATTTATTTTTGAATTTTAAATTTGAAAGACTCTTAAAAAGGTTTTTTCTGCAAGAATGAAACAATAATAGCAGTGGCTATTCCGAAGAGGATATCTCCGCTAAGCGTATACTTATTCAGAGCTTTCCATGTGGGATTAGGATGGTAAACTTTGTAAGACTCACGCCAGCTTACGATGCCACCTATGATTAAAAGAACACAAACTAAAAAGGGAAAAATTAACTTGTCCAATTGGTTTTGACCTCCCTAGAGAAATTTATTTAACTCTATAAAAAGAGTTTGTAAAAGTCAAACTACCTTTATTTATAGTGAGCACCGCTAGGGGGTAACTATGCAAAAGCCGGTAAGTATAATTTATGGCTTGTTTTCAATAATTCGGTTCTAATGTTCCTGAGCAAGCGGGGTATCGCCCAGTGGCTTTTTTATCGCTTATTGCCATCTATTCTAACTTTGCTATACTTAAATCAGAAAAATCAAAGGGGGTGAAAAAGAGCAGCACCTTTACATCTTTAAGGCAATCCCATCGGGATGCTTTTTAAATTTAAGGTTTAAAGAATGGAGAGAAAATGACGCCAGAAAAAACTTCAAAAAGTCCGAAAATCTTCGTCCTGGATACAAATGTTCTACTGCACGATCCCGACGCTCTCAACAGTTTCGGAAACAATGAAGTGGTGATTCCTTTGACAGTTATCAGGGAGCTCAACAAAAAGAGAAAAGGCACTGACGAGATAGCGTTTTCAGCCCGGGAAGCCTTTAGAAAAATCCGCGAGCTGAGGAGAACCGGAAAGATATCAGAAGGCGTAAAACTTCCGGGCGGCGGCATTCTTAAAACGGTCGCCACCACCAAGGTTTACAAAGGACTCAAGGAAAAGGAAAATGATGACCTGATCATCTCAAGCGCTCTGAAAATCAAGGAGGACAACAAGGGTCGCGAGGTAATTTTGGTAACTAAAGATGAGGCGGCATCTATCAAGGCGGAAACAGTCGGGCTACAAGTCCAGGACTACGAAAAAGACAAGACTTCCGAATTTCAGAAATACGGGAGGGTTCTGACGGAGGGCGATAATGAAAACGGAATCCTTTCTACCCGCTACATACTGAAAGGTGAACACCTCGTAAGGCTTTTTGACAAGGACCACGCGCAGCAAATCAAGGAAAAAGAAGCCCTCTTTTTTGGCAGCATAAACCCGAGAAATATTGAGCAGAAATGCGCCATGGACGCCCTGACCAATCCAGATGTGGAGGTTGTAGCGCTAACTGGCAATGCGGGAAGCGGAAAAACATTGCTGGCTTTAGCCGCCGCCCTGCAGCAAACTACCAAAAGAGATCCTCTGTTCCAGCAGGTTCTTGTTGCCAGGCCGGTTGTTCCAATGGGAGGCAGGGACAATGACCTTGGTTTTCTTCCGGGCGACATCAATGAAAAGCTCAAGCCCTGGATGCAGCCGATTTTCGATAATCTGGAAGTGCTGATTAAAACTCCCAAAGAGTCGAAAGACCGGATGGCTTCCGGCAAATACCGGGGTTATCAATACCTTATTGATGACGAAACCCTGAGGATAAAACCTCTTGCGTATATCAGGGGAAGAAGTCTTCCCAACAGGTATTTCATCATCGATGAGGCCCAGAACCTTCGCCCGCTGGACGTTAAGACGATCGTAACGCGCTGCGGTGACGGCACAAAGATAGTCTTTACCGGAGACCTTGCTCAGATCGACACGCCTTATCTGGATAGGGAGTCGAACGGACTAGCTTATCTCATCAGTCGCTACATTAACGAGCCGGAGTTCTGTTATCTTCATATGGGCAAAAGCGCCAGGTCGCCAATGGCGGACAAAGCGGCAAGACTGCTCTAAACAACCGGGCTGGGAAGAAGTTTTTCCCAGCCCAAATTTTTCCTAAAACTAATATTTCATCAAGGAGGTGCAACAATGGGCAGCAGATGCGATTCCGGATTTAATGCAGCAGTGCCTCCAACGAGTCCTCCTTTCTGTTGGGTCATTACTGACCGCGAGGAAAAGAATGCAATCGTTCTTGACGAAGCCCTGGCGATTTTTTCCAAACAGGAAGGGGCGCAAAAATTCATTTCGCGTAATGGTATTCCGAAATGCAGAACAAAGCTGTTGTCTTGGGACGTGATCGTAAAGAAATTCAAAGGAACAGCACAAAAAGCTGTTCTGGATTTCACCGGAGACAAGGGATATTACACGGTCTTTCCGCTGACATAGGAAGAAGAATAGGTTTCTGTTTACAAGGGTTACTTAAAAAGTAGCCCTTGCTTTTTTAATAGATATTTTCTTGACTTTTTCTATTTATTTTTGCTAACCTTTGAATGGGTATGGCAACCTTACATTATGCGGGGACGCTCGCGATAAAAAGGTCATATGCGATGGGAAGCTGTAGATTTCCACAGCGTGCGAGGATGAGGCGGCGTTGATAAGGCGCGGAACAAATGTGCCAAGTAGCTAGCCTTAAGTCCTCCCCCAAGCCGGCAAAGTCTTTTTAATCGCAAATGCCATACCCTTTTTATTTCCATTTGCTAAAAAATTTAAAAGATATATCATAAAAGCAACAAGATTGTCTTGACAAATCGGAAGAAAAAGGTATAATCCCAAGTTCTTTTAAAGGGGGTAAATTTTGGATATTTTTGGAGAAGATAGGGTGAAGAGCAGAACCAGATTTCCTGGTTCTTCGACAAGCGGATTAAGAATACCAATTGACGGAGAGGGAGGAGGCAAAGTTAAATTGAAAGACGAGTTGAATTTCCTGCTTGCAAAGGGCAAGCACCCGGAGATGAACGAGGAATCTTTGGAGGAGGTAGTAGAAGTCCTCGAGAGATTTCTCGAGGACTTTAGATAAACAAACAAAGACCACGGATGCGTGTCTGATGATGTTTATTCATCAGCAATGCAAGATCTAACGATACCGTGGTTTTTTTATTGCCAATTTAAAAACTTTACTCTATCTGTATTTTTTGAGAAAGTAAATATAGTGAGCACCACTCATACATACAGATATCGAATTCGCTGGAAGTATAATTCTGTCTATTTTCTTATTTCAAAAAACCCTGTTCTTTAAGAGATTTGATCTTCGCGCGAAGTTCTCTGTTGTTCGGTTCGATGAGCCTTGTTCCATCCGGGAAAAAGATAGTCGGCCTTCTTATTTCTTTGGATCCGACAATGCGGCTAAGTTCCGCATACGTCGCCGGATTCTCGACTGCTTTTGCGATATAGGGTATGCCTAATTTTTTAAGCGTTTTTGCCGCGGCATGCGTGTCCGGACACCAGAACGCTCCGTACATTAGGATTTTTTTGCGGGATTTTTTCATAATTTTTTAGAAAAATTTTTAATAAATTATTACAATTTTTAAAAACTTAAAATTCCATCGTTGATTCCAAGGCGATTAATTGGACAAGTGTTTCCAAATCTGCTATAATTAAAATAATAAAGACGGGTGAAGCCGCCTTTTGTATTTTTTGAAACAAAATTTCATGAGATTGCGTAAGAAAAAATATAATATCCGGTTGTTAAAATATTACAAGGCGGGAATTATATAGTATGGGAAGGTGGTCGTCTCCCAAAATTAAAATTAATTTTAAAAATAAAAAACAATTCTATGATGTGGGGTTATTATAATAATCCGATGTGGGGTTACAATTCATACGGAGGATATGGCGGCTACGACATTTTCGGAAGCGTCCTTATGTTCATATTTTGGATTTTAATCATCATTGCCATTGTCATTCTGATCAAGCGGCTGGTGATGGTTCACCGCAGAGGATATCACATTCACGAGCAGACTCCTTTGGATATCATCAAGGAGCGTTATGCGAAAGGCGAGATAGATAAAGCAGAATTCGAAGCGAAGAAAAAAGATCTAAGTCAATAGTTTTTGGCATTTTGCACATGCAAACAAACAACGCCGCGCTAGGCGTTTTTTGTTTTTTGAAAATGTGGTAAGATATTTATATAATTTTTTTTAACAGTTTTTAAACAGATAAAATTTAAAAAAATATGGATCTGGAAAAACTAAAAGAAAACGTGGGGAAAAATAAAAAATTTGTCATCGGGGCAGTGGCAGTAATTGTGATCATAATAATCGCGGTATTGGTCCATGGATCGTCCAAAAAGACTATCGATCTCAAATCGGGCGACGACACACCTGGTTTGCCCACCGGCGACGTCAGCCCAATCACGGGAGAGGCTTGTCCCGGATGGGACCAGCGGCCGGTCGCGGTAATGCAACCGACCGACCCGACGGCTCGTCCGGCCGCCGGACTTTCCCAGGCCGATATGGTTTTTGAAATGCCGATCTTTACCAATTCCAACACCCGGCTGATGGGCGTCTACGGGTGCAACATTCCTAAAGAGATTGGATCGATGCGAAGCGGTCGGCACGATTACATTCCGTTGGCAGCTAGCCTGGATGCAGTTTATGTCCACTGGGGCGGCTCGGTTTTTAATCAGAGTCTTTTGAAAAAAAATATTATTAATCAGGTAGACTGTTTAGATTATAGCTGTGCTGGGACGAATTGTATGGGGAAATATTGCGACCGCTGGCCGGAAACGGGCGGATTACAATTTGAGGATACCGGTTATACGACCAATACTCAGCTGGCGCAAGCTGAAAAAGATCTCGGATTCAGCACGAAAAACACTTTTGTTGGTTATCCGCATCAGCCAGATGCGCCGATGAATCAACGGCCGAATGGCGGAACACTGCATCTGTCCTATCCTAGTCCATACGTGGTTAATTTTACTTACGATAAGAATACCAACAGCTATCTGCGCAGTTGGAGTCACACGCCGGATATCGACAAAAATAATGGCCAACGTATTGCTCCAAAAAATGTGGTGGTAATGTTTGCCCAAGATGCGCAAATAAAACTGGCTGACGAGCAGACCTACATCAAAGACGGCTTACTGGACCCGTGGTCGCTGGTGCCGAAAGCCGACCAGGCCGGCATCGATTACGGCGGCTTCGGTCGTTACAATAATTTGCAAATCGGCGATCCATGGTTTGATACGATTGATTCCGGAACGGCCTATTTCTATATGAATGGCAAACAATATAAAGGCACTTGGAAAAAAGACAAGAGTAAATTGGATAGCAAACTGACCTTCTACAATTCCGACGGCAGCGAAGTGAAATTTGTACCCGGCCAGATCTGGGTATCAGTGATGGAGCCGGGACAGAAGATGGATTGGACGCCGGGCGCTAACGCTTAAAAACAAATGTTTGACTCATGGCAAAAAATCTGCTATAATTAAAACAATGAAGACGGGTGAATTCCCGTCTTTCTTTTTAAAATAAATAACAAATAAAAATCCTTCTTTGTTTCGCCAAGCGAAAATGGAGAAGGATAAAAACAAAAATGAACGACGCGCAAATCTTCCAACTTGCCGGAATCCCATTGTTCGTAATGGGATTGGTTTGGGTTATCAGGCCGCAAAGCCTGAAACAAGTGATCAGAGATATGGCCACTAACAAGGGAGCGCTTCTTTTAGCTGGAATCTCCGCCTTTATTATTGGCTATCTTATCGTCGCTTTTCATAATGTTTGGAGCGGGGGCAGTGCTGTGATCATCACAATTATCGGTTGGCTCGCGTTATTAAAAGGCTTGTTTATTACTGTTGCTGCTTCTGCTAACGTAAATCTGTACGGGTTTATGGGTAAAATAAGAAAATTCTTTGTTGTTTTGCCTTGGTTGGTCTTGATTGTCGGAGTCGTTGCTCTTTATTTCGGATATTTCGCCTGAAGTTTTTGACAAATTCTTGATAAATAATAAAAAAACCGCTTTCGATGAAGCGGTTTTTGTATCGATTACGGCTAGAGTCGTAATGGACACAGCAGATATTTACTTGAGTTTTGCAGTGATGGTCAGTTTGGCAATGCCAGAACTGATTTTTTTTATATCACACAGAAGAAGTTCTTCTTTAGCGGTGATGGAAGAAATTAAGAGATTGCAGAATGATTCTAATCGAGAAACCTCGTCGGTGACTTTGGTCGGGATTAGAGCGACTAGAATCTGGCTATTGCTTTGAGCCGCTCTTGCGAAAGAAACGCCTTCAGCAAAGACTTTTAAAAAATCTTCATCCATACCGGAGCTATCACTAGACCATGATGTAGCGCCGATCCAAGGTAAATTTTTTTGCAAAAGAGCCTGTTTAATGTCCATATGCGCCTCCTTTTAAACTAGAAATGTATGAAATTTGTTTTGTGTCATTTAGTACAATTTGGCTGAGCGGTTTGTGTAATTATTAAAAAATTTTTTACAGAGCCCTTGCTTATTATTCCAAAAAAGCATACAGTTAGACATATATTTTCTTGGGAAAATTTTTTTAATTTTTCAAATGATTATGTTCAAAAATTTAAATCAGACTTTTTCATCGCTCAAAGTTAGAAATTATCGGTTGTATTTTATCGGACAGGCAATTTCATTGATCGGCACATGGATGCAGACGATCGCGCAGGATTGGCTGGTGCTCCAACTGACTCATTCGGGAACGCAACTGGGAATCGTGGCGGCCTTTCAGTTTTTGCCGGTGCTGATTTTTGGGCCTTTGGGCGGAGTGGTGGCTGATCGTTTTTCAAAGCGCAAACTACTTTATTTTACCCAGTCTGCGGCCGGTATTCTGGCTCTTGTCCTGGGAATCCTTGTTTTAAGCGGAACGGTCCGGATCTGGATGGTTTATGTTTTGGCCTTGTCCTTGGGTTTTGTAAATATGATCGACAGTCCGGCCCGGCAAACATTCGTGCCAGAGCTGGTTGGGAGAGAACACTTGCCCAATGCGGTGGCGCTCAATTCGACCGAAGTCAATTTGGCGCGTGCCCTGGGTCCGGTTATCGGCGGCGGCATCATCGCGACGATCGGAATCGGCCTTTGTTTTATCTTCAATGCCGTTTCTTACGTGGCAGTTCTGATTGTTCTTTTTTTGATTCACGAACAAGAACTGCAGATTACCCCTAAAGCAAGCAAAGCCAAAAACCATCTGCGCGAAGGTTTTGCTTACATAAAATCTTCTCCCATGCTTAAAAATACTTTAATTATGATGGCAATTATCGGAACGCTTTCTTATGAATTTTCCGTAAGTCTGCCGCTATTGGCGCAGTTTACCTTTCATGGCACCGCGGCGACTTACGGCTTTTTGGTGGCCGGCACCGGGTTGGGCGCAATTATTGGCGGACTCGTGGCGGCCGGTCGGAAAAAGACGTCGATCCGCATCTTGGTCGGATCCGCCTTCTTTTTCGGAGTGGCGCTGGGCTTAACTGCTTGGATGCCGAGTGTGGACGCAGCCTTTCTTACATTGGCCTTTGCCGGATTTTTCTCTATTAATTTCATCTCGCTCGGCAACACGACTTTGCAACTGGAGAGCGCGCCAGAGATGCGCGGTCGCGTAATGTCGCTTTGGGCCATGGCCTTTCTGGGATCAACGCCGATCGGAGGACCGATCATCGGGTGGATCGGAGAAAACATCGGCCCGCGCTGGGCCTTAAGTGTCGGCGGTGCTGCAGCGATCCTAGCGGCCGCCTACGGAGCGATGGCGCTGCTCAAGAAAGAAAGACCGGTGCCGATTCCGGAAGAGGTCAGGATGCAAGAAGAGGAAATGGAAGCCAGCGGTCAGACGAAGATTTAAAGAATCGTTTGCTTTTATAAATTCACAAAAACTTGAAAAAAGTGATGGTTTTTTGTATGCTTGAGGTGCAGGTTGCAAGAATATTTTTTGTATTATATTTTTAACGAAAGATTATGAAAAACGACAATTCTGAAGAGTTTTGGGAAGATGAAGAGAAAGAGGTGCTAAAGTTTTTTAAAAAGTTTAATTTAGAAGTAAAAAATTTATTGGAAGATATTCATAAACAATCCTCAGAAAAACAAAGCGAAATATTTTATTTATTTTACAAGGCGAGAAACATTTTTGATGTATGTGATTATGTGGATAGGAGAAAAGAAATAAAACATGTTGATGGAGATAGATTTAAAATGTTTCTACTCATTTCGTTTGCTGAAAATGTTGCCAGGATGAATAGCATTAGCAATGATTCTCTGACACTTATAACCAAATTTTTTAAAAATATAAAAAATAAATTGAAATATAAAATTCATGAAAATAAATTTATAAAAGGAAATATGGAACTGCTGTATGCCTTTAGAAATGAATATGCTCATGTATGTGAAACTTCTGGATATATATTTAAAATTGCTGGAGTAGGCAATTGCGAGCAGCTTGGAAATGTTGAATATTATGATAAAAATAACAAAAAAATGGAAACAATAAATTTTTCTGTGGATATGAGTTATGATGAGTTTTCTAAAATTTATTTAGAGGCTTTGTTAATTCAAATAAAAAAATATATTAAATGACTATGAAAAAATTTATAAAAGAAAATTGGTTTAAGCTGAGTATTATAATACTTATTCTTATTGTTGGTTTGTCAGTGGTTTGTTGCCTACTGGTTTTTATGTCGCAAAAAGGAGAGATACAACAAGCGTCAGTCCAAAATCAAGAAAGTTCTGTTTTTGATGCTCAAAATTATTCTCAAATTTCTAATAATCAGTCAACGGAGGAAGAATGTTCTCGACAGGCGCAAATTATATTAGAAAACGTTAAGCAAAGTACAGATAATAGCACAACTGTCAGCATTCAGAATCACTATAATAAACAGTTAGATAAATGCATAGTTGATGTAATTGGTTCTAGCGAAGGATTTTTGGATTATTCTATCTATGATGGTTATGAGCAGAAAATTTTATTAGAGTGTTTTTCAGTTTCTGCTGCTGGGTCGCATTGTTTTATTCCAACTATTTCTTCTGGAACGGGGCAAGTAGTTAATATGACCTATAATCAAGGAATGTCACAAATTCAGGATTACATGAATAACTAATGTCTGGATAAATTATGGAAAAATTTTATTGTAAAAAATGCAAAATGGAATTGAATAAAAAAGAAGTTTGGTCCAAGCCAGCAGAGCCTATTATTGAAAAGCATGTAGTTGATGTAATTCTAAGCGGAATTTATAAATATGTTTGTCGTAAATGCGGTTCTTATGTTGAGATTATAGATAATCCAACATGAAAAGGCAGCGTAATTATATTCTCTTTCTGGATGAATCGGGCAAATCCAAACTTTCAGACGTTGGAAGCAATTTTTTGTTATGCGGAATTGTTATTGACAAAGATTTGCATGCCGCACTTTCTAATTATATGATATCTTTGAAAAACAAAAGTGGTATATCGACGGAAGAGAATATCCATGCCTTTGATCTTTTTGAAAACGAGAAAGTTAAGGGAAAGAAGATAAGAACAAAAGAGATAGATCAGTTTTTTGAAAGATTGACTGTTCTGATCCAAGGCGCGGAAATAATAAGCTGGACGGTGCGTGTCACCAAAAGCCAATATAAAAAAATCATTGAAAAAAGAGCTGAAAAATTGAAGTGTAGCAAGAAACAAATTGAGAGGATTATAAAAAAAGAAGGACTGCATGATTTTCTTTATGAGGCTTTGTCTAGAAAAATAATTTTGGAGTTCGGACATTTTTTGGAAAAAGAAAATGCATATGGAGAAGTAATGGCTGAATCAAGAAGGCAAGATGATAGTGCTGTCTTGAAAGCCTTCATTGATGCGACCCAGTCGTCAAAATTCAAAGAAGGATCGCGTTATCACGAGTGGTCAAGATACAGCTTCAAAAGATTACATAGTCTTGTTTTCCAAAACAAAAAGGGATTGAGTTTTGGTTTGGAAGTGGCCGATCTTTTTGCGTGGTCGCATTTTAATAGTCGCCATGGGTTGACGCGAGAATATTCATCCAATGCAAAAGTTAAACGCATCCATGCCAGACTTAAAAAGGTTGAGGATATAATGAAAAAGACACTCATTAAAGATGGTGTCGAAGAAATGACTAAAGCTAGAATAAAAAATGTTGCTAGTGATCGAATCTCCGAATTTACCAATATTATCAATAATATAAAACTCGATTAGTAAATTTGGGGACCCCGCTATTTAAATAGCGAGCCTTATACATAATATAATTGAATTATTAATTTATTGCAAATCTGCAATAAATATCTAAAAGAATGGAGAAGGAATAATTTAGCAATTATCTCCAAGATTGTATAAAGACAAATAGTTCATAAAGTAAAATTTGGCAATTTTGGAACATTCTTGACAAGAAAAAAAACTTTTATAGAATAGTATTAGCAGTCTCACTGCACGAGTGCTAATAAGGCAGTGAAGTTATTAATAATTAATTAACAGAAACCTTATGGAAAAGACAAACATCAGACCGCTGGGGGAGAATGTTTTAATCGAACCTCAAGAGGTTAAGAAAAAAACCGCCCAAGGCATCTATCTGCCGGAAACCGGTTCAGAAGAAACTCCGCAAGAGGGCAAAGTGATCGCGGTCGGCGAGAGTGAAAAAATTCAAGTTAAAAAAGGACAAAAAATCATTTACCGCAAATACAGCGGAACAGATATTGAAGCGAACGGCAAAAAATACATCATTTTAAAAAACGAGGATGTTTTAGCGGTTATAGAATAACAATTTTATAAACATTAATTCTTTAAACATATGGCTAAACAAATTGAAATGGGAATCGAAGCCCGAAAAAAAATCAAAGCCGGTATCGATAAGGTGGCAAATACGGTAAAGTCAACGCTTGGTCCGAAAGGACGCAACGTGATTTTGGACAAAGGTTTTGGCGCTCCGATCATCACTAACGACGGAGTTTCCATCGCCAAAGAAATCGAACTGGAAGACAAGTTAGAAAACATCGGCGCGCAACTGGTCAAGGAAGTGGCCAGCAAAACCAATGATGTGGCTGGCGACGGAACGACTACCTCGACCGTGATGACGCAAGCCTTGGTGCGCGAAGGGTTGAAATTTGTGGAAACCGGCATCAGTCCAATCGGCATTCGCCGAGGAATGGAAGAGGCAAAAAATAATATTGTTGAAATCCTTAAGAAGAACTCCAAAAAAATAAATTCCAAGGAAGAAATTGCTCAGGTGGCGACTATCTCGGCCGAATCGCGGGAGATGGGAGAAATGATTGCCCAGGTGATGGACGAAGTCGGCAAAGATGGCGTCGTGACGGTGGAAGAATCGCAGACCTTCGGTTTGTCCAAGGAAATTGTGGAAGGCATGAGTTTTGATAAGGGCTACATTTCGCCGTATATGATTACCGACGCGGAAGCGCAGACAGCCGAACTGAAAGAGCCTTACATTCTAATCACCGATCAAAAAATTTCTGCCATCGCCGACATTCTGCCGCTGCTGGAAAAAATCGCGCAAAGCGGCAAGAAAGAGCTGGTGATTATCGCTGAAGACGTGGACGGTGAGGCGCTGACAACTTTGGTGGTTAATAAACTGCGCGGCGTGCTAAACGTCTTAGCGATTAAAGCGCCGGAATTCGGTGACAATCGCAAAGCGATGCTGGAAGATATCGCAATCCTGACCGGCGGACAGGTTATTGCTCAAGAAAAAGGTATGGATCTGAAAAATTCAGAAATCTCCGTCCTAGGAAAAGCGCAGAAAGTGATCGCGACTAAAGACGACACTATGATTGTTGGAGGCACTGGTAAGAAAAAAAATATCGAGGCGCGCGTTGTTCAGATTAAGACCCAAGCGGTAAGTGCCGACAGTGAATACGAAAAAGAAAAATTGCAAAAACGGGCGGCCAAACTTTCCGGCGGCGTAGCGGTGATCAAGGTGGGGGCGGCGACGGAAACGGAACTGACGTATGTAAAACACAAGATGGAAGATGCTTTGGCGGCTACCCGCGCGGCGGTGGAAGAAGGCATTGTGGCGGGCGGCGGCGTAGCGTTGGCCAAAGCGGGTAGTGAATTGGAAAATAAAAAATCCAAAAGCGATGATTATGAATATCGCGCCGGTTATGAAGCGCTCATTAAATCTTTGAACGAACCATTAAAACAGATCGTCGCCAATGCCGGAAAAAAGAGTGCCGACGTAGTTTTAGACAAAGTTATTTCCGGCAAAGGCGTTAATTTTGGTTACGATGCCAGTGAAGACGCTTATATCGACGACATGATTAGATCCGGAATTATCGATCCGTTGAAAGTGACGCGGACCGCTTTGGAAAATGCGGTGTCGGTGGCGGCAATGCTCCTAACGATGGAAGCGGTCGTGACCGATCTGCCGAAGAAAGAAGAACACGCGCACGGCATGCCGGACATGGGCGGGATGATGTAATCTTTAAGAAATTAAAATTCTTTCCAAGAAAAGCCATGTGAAGTGGCTTTTCTTTTTTTGGCTCGGCATAATTAACTAATTTTTAATATTCGCTCATATATACTTACGGGATTTCTAATTTTTAAGGCTGACCATTATGAAATCCCGAAAAAGATCCGTACTGCTCACGATGACCCTTCTGATTCTGGCTGTAGGAGGATTTGTATTGTCTAAAAATTTTTCCAAAGCCGATTTTAGTTTTTGGAAAAAAACGCCCGCCGCAATTTCGGCGGAAAAAAAACAAACATCGTCTGATTCGACAACCGGTAAGTTGGCCGTTGGTGGCGGTCCGGGTTTTGCCATCCTGTGGATGACTGATTTTACCAATAATCGCGTCATCGGATTCACGCCCGACGGAAAAGTGGTTTGGGCGCAAAATATGTCCGCACCGCCCATCCCGAAGTCCAGCTGGTATTTTGTCGGCGGAGTTGAACGCGTAACGCTGGCTCCCAACGGCAACCTGATCACTTCTTACGGCGATGCTATGATTGTTGACGAGATCGATCGGAAGACGCACGACGAACTGTGGCAATATGGGACGACTGGATTGCAGACATATCGGGGTGGCAGTTTGGACGAGCCACATAAGGCTTATAAGATCAATGACCACGAAGTGGTGATCAATGACAGTAACGATCGGCTGGTGAAAGTGGTCGATCAAAGAACTAATCAGGTCGTTTGGCAGTACGGTGAATATCACGTCATCGGCAGCGGTCCGGGAATTCTGCAAGGTAACACCAGCGTCAAGCCGATTGATAATGGGAAAGAGTTTCTGATTACCGAGACTTTGGCCAAGCGCATCATATTGGTTGATCGGGCGACGAAAAAAGTCGTTTGGCAATTTACCAAGCCGGACGCCGGATGGCTGGAAAATGTTTCCATTGATCCCACCAATAATAACTTTGTTCTAGAAGATCGTCAGAAAGGCGAAGTGTTTGAAGTTAGTCGGACAGGAAAGATTGTTTGGGACCTGACGAAATTGTCGGACGAAAATACGATCAGCTATCCGACTGATACGGCCGTTCTGACTAATGGTGACGTTATGATTGCCGAATCTGGAAAAGATCGGATCGTCGAGGCTGTGCCGACGACCGGCAAAATCGTGAGGGAATACAAGATTCATGGGATGGTAACGACGATCGCGCTTGATCAAAATAATTTGGACGGCACGCCGCTTCGGCCGGGTCAATACGTACAATCGGCTTCGACTTCCGGACAGCCGCAAATCATCACGGTCGATGACGCGCAGGCTGGAATGAAAGCTGGGGGAGCGGGTGCTCCCAGCAGCGGTCGGAAACTTTTGGGCAAAGTTACCTATGTTAACGCCAGTACCAGTCGGGCGGGCCAAATTACCGTTGCGGGAAGCGGAATGGCGTATCCAGTCGAAGTCTATAATTACTCCAGAGTTATAAATAAAAAAGGAGTCATAATGAATTTAGGAAGTATCAATGTGGGAGATAAAGTTACAATAACCGGAAATTTGATCCAGGATTTATCCCGTTAATCTTGATATAGTTGCATTTTTTTGGTCTGCATAATCGTATTTAATATATATGAAAATAGCTCAGGTTGCTCCGATCATCGAACGCGTGCCGCCCAAAAAATACGGCGGCACAGAAAGAGTTGTCTACGCACTGACGGAAGAGTTAGTAAGGCGGGGACATAAAGTGACGCTTTTTGCCAGCGGAGATTCTATCACATCAGCTTCTCTGCGGTCGGTCTATCCGAAATGTTTGCGGGAAGCGAAGATAAAAGATCTTTATGGATTGAATGTTTATACTTTGATGAATGTCGGCGAGGCCTATCAGGTGCAGGAAAAGTTTGACATCATCCATGACCACACTGGACATGTCGGCCTGCCGTTGGCAAACATCTCCAAAACTCCTGCGGTCATTACTATGCATGGAGCGTTCGACGTCGAGATGCGCAAAATTTTCAAATCTTTCGGTAAGCCGCACATAGTTACTATTTCTCAAATGCAAGCAAAACATGCGCCGGACATCAACCACATCGGAACGGTTTATAACGGCTTGGATATGGAAGGATTCCCTTTCTCCGAAAAAGCGGGAGATTACCTGCTTTACGTAGGAAGAATCTCGATGGAAAAAGGCGTGCATCATGCTATCCAGACAGCCATAAATCTGAATCTACCATTGATCATCGCGGCTAAATTGGAAAAAGTCGATCTGCCGTATTTTGAAGAGTACGTCGGGCCATATCTTTCTGACACTATCCGGTGGATCGGGGAAGTGGATGAAGCGGAAAGGAATGAACTTATGAGCAAAGCTCTGGCCTTTCTTCATCCGGTCACTTGGCCAGAACCGTTTGGACTGACTCTGATCGAATCGATGGCGTGCGGCTGTCCGGTAGTCGCGTTCAACAAAGGTTCAATTTCGGAAGTGGTGGCGCACGGCAAGACCGGTTTTGTCGTTTCGGACTTAGGAGAAATGATTGAAGCGGTCGCCAATATCAATCAGATCGACCGAAAAGAATGCCGGCGGCATGCCTTAGAAAATTTTAACGTGCAAAAGATGACGGATGGATACGAAAAGATTTACCAAAAAATACTCAAAAGTTAGTAACGGCATAGCTTATATAAAAGAGGAACGCTAGACTGGCGTTCCTCTTTTAAATTTTTCGAAAAGCCGTTTTAGTTACCCGTTCCTCCTTTGCAATAACCTCCATCACTCCAGGTCCAGTGGGCGTGGTCTCCGCATCTCGGTTGCCAATCCCAACCCGCATTGACATCCACAACTTTCTGGATCAATTCTTGCGCGTTAGTGATTCCATAACTTTCTTGGCTCCGGTTGGAATGATTTTCGTTTCCCGTTCCGCCTTTACAGGATTCACTGTGGATGTCCCAGACTGCTCCATCGCCGCAGCGGGGAACCCAGTCCCAACCCGCATCAGTCTGTTTGACCAGATTGATCAGTTCCGTGGCATTTGTCGGTACCATATGGCCATGCTCGTGATCTTCATGAGCGCTGGCCGGATGAGCAGAGAAGGAGAAATAACCGAATCCCAAAAGCAATCCGATCGCCAAAATGAACCATTTTGCAGCCCCCAGCTTTAACAATTTGTTCATACTCTTAATGAATTAATGATTAAAAAGGAAAGGCCTTTGCACTATATTAAAACAGCTGTGTTTACTAATAATACATAAAGCGATTTTTTTTATTACAATAAAAAACTGCCATCGGAGAAAGGCGCGGCTATTTTATAATTTGAAACTATGCTAAAATACTTTGTGACAAGTCCAAATATATTAGTATGGTTTATGGTCAAGTTTATTTCATCTTGATGGAAGCACGGATTAGTTTTGTAACATAAGCACGTATGGAAGAAGAAAAAATTTTAAAAGTTTCCAATCTTAGCAAGCGATACGGAACACTCATGGCGGTCGATCATATTTCATTCAGGGTCGGAGCCGGTAAAATCGTCGGTTTGCTTGGTCCCAATGGGGCGGGAAAAACAACCACCATCAACATGATTCTAGGCATCCTGGATCCGTCGGAAGGAAGAGTTGAAATGCTGGGGAAGAATATGCAAGAACACCGGTCGGAAATGGCAAAAAAAAGTAATTTTGCGGCAGTTTACGCCCACATGCCGGCCAATCTGACCGTTTGGCAAAACCTTTATGTTTTCGGGTTGTTGTATGAAGTGAAAAATTTGGAGGAAAAGATTCGAACGTTGATCAAAGACTTTGATTTGGAAAGTTTTATCGACACGAAAGCCGGTTTTCTTTCCTCGGGAGAATTAAGCCGGTTAAATTTGGCCAAAGCGGTGATCAACGATCCTTGCCTGTTGCTTCTGGATGAGCCGACAGCTTCGCTTGATCCGAGTACTGCCGAAATAATCCGGAAACAGATCAAAGAATACGCGGCGAAAAGCGGCGCAGCCATCCTCTGGACTTCGCATAATATGCGCGAGATCGAAGAAGTGTGCGATGAGGTGCTCTTCCTCTCGCACGGAAAAATTCTTTTAGCCGGCGATCCGAAGACTTTGCCAAGAGAGCGAGGCAAGAAAGATCTGGAAGAATTATTCATCTCAATCGCGCGCGAACCGTTAACTTTTGAAGAAAATTAAAATGAGCTTTTCTCGAATTTATTCAATCTTTATCCGCTACTGGTTTCTGGTCAAAAGCAATCCGACCCGCCTGGCCAGCATTTTTTTGTGGATTCTGGTCGACATCATCCAGTGGGGTTTTATCAGCAAATATCTGGGAACTTTCGGTGCCGCCACTTTCAGTTTTGTTACTGTAATTTTGGGCGCGATCATCCTGTGGGAATTTACCAGTCGCATCCAGCAAGGGATAATGACAGTTTTTTTAGAAGACATCTGGAGCCAGAATTTTATCAATTTTTTTGCCTCACCCTTGAAAATCGGAGAATACCTCAGCGGATTAATTATGACAAGTATTGTCACCAGCCTGTTAGGATTTTTATTGATGGTGCTTTTGGCCGGACTGGTTTTCGGCTATAATTTTTTCAAACTGGGTCTGTTGATTTTTCCTTTCATTGCGATCCTTTTTATTTTCGGGATGGCGATGGGAATTTTTATTTCGGCTGTAATTTTCCGATTGGGGCCGACCGCCGAGTGGATCGGTTGGCCCATCCCACTGGTACTTTCCATATTTTCCGGCGTCTTTTATCCGATTGCGAC
>JAJYJP010000048.1 GCA_021789395.1 bacterium
TAACAATTTGGTTTTAATTTTTGTTTTTTAATAGTCATAGATTAGTTCTAAAATTTAGAAGAAAAGTTTAATCGACCTTTTACTTTATTTTAGCACTAATCTGTGATTTAATTAAAATCACTTATATGAAATTTACAGTGAAAAATATTAAGTGCTTTTTTCTCCGATCAGGAAGTCCGGTTGGCTTTTAGTGCGAAAATAAGAAAGAACTGAAAGCGAACCGATCTTCCGAGATCGGTTTTTAGTTGTTTGAAAACAAACGAAATACTTTGTTGATAAGGAGAACAAAAGAATGAGAGAGGAGGAAGTTAACATGGAAGCGACGGATGTAGCAGATGATGTAGAAGAACCAGAGAAAGAGGAACCGAGGCTTGGCCCGTGCCGCGGAGCGACATCGGAAAGAGACGAATTTTTCTTTTCGAAAAATTATCTTTAAATATAAGTCGCCATTGCGCAGACTTATGGGCTATAGGGAAGTATCTACTTCCCTTTTTTCTTTTATTTCTTTAAAATAAAGAGAGGAGCAGGCGGGCTGGAGTATGACGGTAGTACGCGTCCATGGGGTGGATGTAGACCGAGTTCGACTCTCGGCAGCCCGACAAAAATAATACTACGATTTACTGTCGCAAGAAATCTTAGCACGAGTAGTATAAGAATAAATATAATCATATGACAAAAATTAAACTAGGACTTATTTTTGGAGGAAGAAGCGGAGAGCATGAAGTGTCTTTGATTTCGGCACGGTCTATTTTTGATGCGATTGATAAAAACAAATACAATGTGAGTTTAATCGGAATCGATAAGAAAGGATCTTGGCATTTGGGTGAGGCGAATAATTTTTGGATCAATCCGGAAGACCAGAAAAAAGTAAAGCTGAATTTAAAAAACGCTCCGGAGATAACCGCGGTAAATAAAAATGAAAAAGTATATCTCATCGATTTGAAAAATGGAAAAAATCTTTCGCAAATCGATGTTTTTTTTCCGATTACCCACGGGACTTTCGGCGAAGACGGATGTTTACAGGGATTTTTGGAATTGCTGGGCGCGGCCTATGTCGGTCCGGGTGTCTTAGGTTCGGCGGTCGGGATGGATAAGGATTTTATGAAGAGGATTTTTCGAGAAAAAGGGATTGCGACCGCCGATTATTTCGCTCTGACAAAAGGAGAAACGGATAAGAAGAAAATTTCTAAAATAATAAAAACTTTAGGATTTCCGATCTTTGTAAAACCGGCCAATCTGGGATCGTCGGTCGGAATTTCCAAAGCCAAGAATGGAAAAGGATTGAAAATGGCGATCGATCTGGCTTTCCAATACGACACAAAAATAATTTTAGAAGAGGCGATTGTCGGCCGGGAAATCGAATGCTCTGTTTTGGGCAATGAAAAACCGATCGCTTCTCAACCGGGTGAAATAAAACTCTCCAGTGAATTTTATTCCTATGCCGCCAAGTACATCGACGGCAATGCTTCCCAACCGATTCCGAAGGCTGAGCTTCCTAAAAAAGAGATGGAACAGATTCAGAATCTGGCCATTGCGGTTTTCAAAGCGCTGGGTTGTGAGGGAATGGGCCGGGTGGATTTTTTCCTGACAAAGAATGGAAAAATTTATGCCAACGAAATCAACACTCTGCCGGGCTTTACCGCAATCAGCATGTATCCCAAAATGTTTGCCGAATCGGGCATCTCGTATCCGAAGCTGTTGGATAAGTTGGTTCAGTTGGGATTGGAAAGGAAGGAGAGAAATGACAAGCTGAAGCGCGATTTCGCAATATGATTTTCTTTTGTAAAAGTTTGAGTTTTTATGAAAAATCTGCTAAGTTATTGCACAGGTGTTATTTTTCAAGGAGGTGAAAAGTGACTGAAACCAAAAAAGGTAAGGGTTGCAAGATCGATTTGAACTTGCTGGCTCAGAGTGTCAGTCTTAACGAGCAGACGGCTGCCGATCTTATTTTTAATTTCGGCACGCTTAGTCCGAGTGACCAAGAGCGGATCCTCAAGTCGGCGATCGCAACAAGAAACAAAACTGCTGCATGTTGCCAATTCGACTAGAATCATAGATCGCGCTAGACCAACCACGAAAGGAGGTGAAACGTGTGGTTGGTCTTTATTTTTTCAACAAAAAATTCCGATCGCTCGGAATTCTTTTTTGATTGCTGGGTCGGAATTATTTGGACAAGGTTTTCAGGCATTTGGAGCAAACTTTCTTCCTGACGCCCCCGACTTTTTTGACTTGGAGATTGATGCTGAATTTTCGAAGAGAGGCGATGTTGGAATGGCTCCGTTTGTTTCCGCTTTTAGCTCCGCGTCCGCATATGTCACATACTCTGCTCATAGATTTATAAAACAGTTGATTACTAACGGAATTTAGTTTATCATAGGAATAAAGTTTTGACAAGGCCAGTAATAAGTTTAATTAAGCGAACAAAATGCAAGAAGCTATTCTAATCATATTTTTTTTGGCTATTCTGATTTATTCCATAATCCTTCATGAAGTTTCCCACGGAGTGATGGCGCTTTGGCTGGGCGATAAGACCGCTAAATATGCTGGTCGAATTACGGCCAATCCGTTCAAGCATATCGATATTTGGGGTTCGATAGTGGTGCCTATCCTGATGTATTTCGGTTTGGGTTTTGCCTTTGGTTGGGCTAAGCCCGTTCCGTATAATCCGTACAATCTGAAAAATCAGAAATGGGGACCGGCCTTAGTGGCATTGGCCGGACCGGGAGTGAATATTTTGATCGCATTGGTGTTCGCGATCGGTGCCAGATTATTGATGGTGCCGGAAGCATTGAAGATTGATATGTTGAATAACCTTACCAATTGGTCGGTGTTGACTTCCGATATTTCCGGTTCGCTCGCGGCGATCCTATATGCACTTTTCGTCATGGTTGTTTTTTGGAACGTGCTGCTGGCGATTTTCAATCTTATTCCCATCCCGCCTCTCGATGGGTCGAAACTTTTGTTCGCGCTTTTTCCGATCAAGATCGAAACGATGGCTCTATTCGAACAGTTCGGATTCATCATTTTGCTGTTGCTCCTACTTTTGTTTCCCGGTCCGTTCGGAGCCATTCTAAACTTTTTCTGGCAGCTCTTTTTCGGTATCACTCTCTAACAACGAGGCTTGCTTATTGACATAATTTGACATATCGTTTATTATTACTTTGCTAGTAAATTATAACTAATCAAAGCGAATTTTAAGAGGGTTGCAATTCGCCGCATTAGCGAATTTTTAATTTTATGCCAACAATCAATCAGTTAAAAAGAAGATCAAGAAAGGCATCCAAAAAGAAGACTAAGACGCCTGCTTTTAAGAATGTCTTTAATACTTTGAAAAACCGGCCGACCGAGACTGATAGCCCGTTCAAACGCGGCGTCTGTTTGAAAGTCAGCACCACCACTCCGAAAAAACCGAACTCGGCGCTTCGAAAGATTGCCAGAGTCAGATTGACTAATGGAATGGAAGTGACGGCTTACATTCCCGGAATCGGACACAATTTGCAGGAGCACTCCATTGTGGCGATTCGCGGCGGAAGAGTGAAAGACTTGCCGGGAGTTCGTTATCATATTGTTCGCGGCGTGCTTGATTCTGTCGGGGTAGCCAATAGAAAAAGAGGTCGCAGCAAATACGGAGCCAAGAAAGAAAAGTCCAAAGAATAATTAACTTAATTTGAAATTTTAAACTTCCAATATGCCCAGAAGAAAAAGAATTTATAAGAAAAATTTGAAGCCGGATACCAAATATGACAATCTGTTGGTTGGAAAATTCATAAACAATATCATGCAGCGCGGAAAGAAAACCGTAGCTGAAACGATTGTTTATGACGCTTTTGACATTATTCACGAGCGGACCAAAAAAGGCGGACTGAATATTTTTGAACAGGCTATTAAAAATGTTTCTCCTTTGGTCGAGTTGAAATCAAGACGTGTGGGAGGCGCTAACTATCAAGTTCCGGTTCCGGTTTCCGGAGACAGAAGGACAACTCTGGCTATCCGCTGGATCAAGGCGGCTATCAATTCCAAGAAGGGAAAAAAGATGGCGGAAAAATTGGCGGACGAACTGATTGACGCTTCAAATAAAACCGGAGCTTCCATCAAAAAGAGAGAAGATGTCCACAGAATGGCCGATGCCAACAAAGCCTTCGCTCATTTTGCCTAAAGCAAAATGAAATTCTGAATTTTGAAGTATGAATTTCGAATGAATTTTGAAATTCGAATTTAAAAATTCAAAATTTGGGCATTTGTTATTCAATCAAAATTCAAAATTTTAAATTTAAAATTGTTATGCCACGACAATATCCAATCGAAAAATTAAGAAATATCGGTATTATCGCTCACATCGATGCCGGTAAGACAACGACGACTGAACGTATTTTGTTTTACACCGGGATTACTCACAAGATCGGCGAAGTGCACGAAGGGGAGGCGACGATGGACTGGATGGAACAGGAACGGGAGCGGGGAATCACTATTACCTCAGCCGCCACGACTTGTTATTGGAAAGATCATCAAATAAACATCATCGATACTCCCGGCCATGTCGACTTTACGGTGGAAGTGGAAAGATCACTTCGCGTTTTGGACGGAGGCGTAGTCGTTTTCGATGGAAAGGAAGGCGTAGAGCCGCAGTCGGAAACCGTGTGGCGGCAGGCGGACAAATACAATGTGCCGAGGATCTGCTTCATCAACAAGATCGACAAGGAAGGAGCGGACTTTTACTATTCACTGAAAACTATCCAGGACCGGTTGAATCCGCACGCTTTTGCCGTCCAACTCCCGATCGGAGAGAGAAATGAATTCCAAGGCGTCATAAATCTGATGAATATGAAAGCTTATACTTTCGACGGCGAAATGGGCGAGAGGGTGATTGAAGGAGAAATCCCAGCTGATTTGGTTGCGAAAGCGAAAGAATGGCGGGAAAAGATGGTGGAAAAAATCGCGGAAAATGACGAGCAACTAATTGAAAAATATTTAAGCGGCGAAGAAATTTCCGAAGCTGAACTTAAAGAAGCTTTACGTAAGGAAGTGATTGCCGGCAAAGTTTTCCCGGTCCTGACCGGAACTGCTTTGCGTAACAAGGGTGTGCAGTTGGTTTTGGATGCCGTGAATGATTACCTTCCTTCCCCGATTGATATTCCGGCCATCAAAGGGCATGATCCGAAAGACGAAACTAAAGAAATTGCAGTGGAGGCAAAAGACGATGCTCCATTTGCCGCACTGGCTTTCAAGGTGGCGACCGACCCGTTCGTTGGACAATTAACCTTCTTCCGCGTTTATTCCGGAACGCTTAAAGCCGGTTCTTATATTGTAAATAGTACTAAAGGCGAAAAGGAAAGAATTGGACGTATTTTGCGGATGCACGCCAATCATCGGGAAGAAATCCAGGAAATTTATTCCGGTGGCATTGGTGCGTTGGTCGGTTTAAAGAGCACTTCTACTGGCGATACGCTTTGCGAAGAAACTCATCCGGTCATTTTGGAATCGATCACTTTCCCGGAACCGGTTATTTCGATTGCGATCGAACCGAAAACTAAAGCTGATCAAGAAAAGATGGGCTTGGCGCTTCGCAAACTGGCAGAAGAAGATCCGACTTTCAAAGTTCGAACCGACGAGGAAACCGGCCAAACGATCATTTCGGGAATGGGTGAATTGCATCTGGATATTATTGTTGATCGTATGAAGCGGGAATTCAAAGTAGAAGCCAACATCGGTCAGCCGCAAGTGGCGTACCGTGAAACGATCCGGGCCAAAGCCGAAGCGGAAGGCAAATACATCAGGCAGTCGGGGGGCCGCGGACAATACGGCCATGCGTGGATTCGCGTGGAGCCTCAGGAGCCTGGCAAAGGATTTGAATTTGTTAATGAAATTAAAGGCGGAGTCATTCCTCAGGAATATATCACTCCGATTGAGAAAGGCGTGAAAGACGCGATGGATAGCGGCGTCGTGGCCGGTTATCCCATGGTGGATGTCAAAGCGACTGTTTACGACGGTTCCTTCCATGAAGTGGACTCGTCTGAAGCGGCTTTCCGCATCGCTGGATCGATGGCTTTCAAGGAAGCGTCTCGCCGGGCGAATCCGGTCATTCTGGAACCGGTCATGAAAGTTGATGTCACAACGCCGGAACAATTTATGGGTGATGTAGTTGGCGATCTTAATTCGAAACGGGGTGTTATCAAAGAGATGAATGACCGCGGCGAAGGCTCGGCTCGTGTCAAAGTCATCGATTCGGAAGTGCCGCTGTCCTCGATGTTTGGTTACGCGACCCAGTTGCGCTCGATGACACAAGGACGCGCCAGTTACGCGATGGAATTTTCTCATTACGCTGAAGTGCCGAGAAATATTGCCGACCAGATCCAGGGAAAAAAATAAACCAGCGCAGTTTCATGAGACTTTGAAGCGGCTCCGTTATGTGAGCCGCTTTTTTTATGGCGCGGCTTGTGGTATTATGAAAGCGAAACAGCTCATTTAAATTGACGACCATTTTTTCCAAACACCGATCTGAAATTTATCATCGAATATCCCAAATACCTGAATCCCATAAAAGTATCCTGCCGCTTCTCGTAACGCATAGCTAATTTCC
>JAJYJP010000004.1 GCA_021789395.1 bacterium
CGCCGGAAAATGAGCATCTCGGAAATCATAATTGCCGACGAAAATAACCTGCCCCTGAAAGCCGTGTGGTTCAATCAACCGTATATTTTGGAATCGCTACGAGAAGGAACTTCCGTCCGCCTCTCCGGAAAAATGGACAAACAAGGAAAATATTTTTTTATGAACAGTCCGGCCTGGGAAAGAGCGTCGCGCGACGCCACCAACACCGGCCGCCTGGTGCCGGTTTATTCAGAAACGCGCGGCCTTACTTCCAAGTGGCTCCGCTGGCAAATTAAGCCGCTTTTGGAAATTGCCAAACAGATGGATGACATCCTTCCTTTTGAGATCAGAGAAAAATATAATCTTTATGACATTTATACCGCCCTTTGTCAGATTCATTTTCCGGAAAACCGTGAAAAACTTTTGCGCGCACAAAAAAGATTCGCTTTCCAGGAAATGTTTTTAGTGCAGATCAAAGCTTTGCAAGTCCGCAATGCTTGGGAAAATTCCAAAGCGATCCACATAAAATTTAACGAAGGCTTGATCAAAGATTTCGTCGGAAAACTTCCTTTTAAATTGACCGACGCGCAAAGAAAAGCTTCGTTTGAAATTTTAAAAGACCTGGAAAAAGAAAAGCCGATGAATCGTCTGTTAAACGGCGACGTCGGTTCCGGCAAAACCATGGTGGCTGCCATTGCTTCTTTGCAAACTATGAGCGCCGGCAAGCAAGTCGCCATATTGGCACCGACGGAAGTTTTAGCTAAGCAGCACTATGAAAGTTTCTGCAGATCGTTTAAAGATTATGATTTTAACATTGCATTGCTTACCAATTCATACAAAGAAATAAGGAATTTCAAATTTCAAATTTCAAATTTCAAATCAAATCCTAATAACAAAATTTCTAAATCAAAAAATAGAGGCGACTTGCTTGAAAAAATTAAAGACGGCGAAATTAATCTAGTCATCGGCACGCACGCCATTATTCAAAAAGATGTTAAATTTAAAAATTTGGCCCTAGTCATCATCGACGAACAGCACCGATTCGGCGTGAACCAGCGCGCCTACCTGCAGCAAGAAACTATGAACTTGGAGGACGGATCGCAAAAAACCACTCCGCATCTGCTCACGATGACCGCCACGCCGATTCCCCGCACCTTGGCCATTGCTTTTTTTGGCAGCTTGGATATTTCCGTTTTGGACGAGATGCCCAAAAACCGAAAACCTATCATCACCAAAATAATTTCGCCGAGCGGACGCAAAGGAATTTATAATTTTATCATTAAAGAAATAACATCCGGCCGACAAGCTTTTGTAATTCTGCCGCTCATTGAAGAATCCAAAATTTTAACCGAAGTGAAGGCGGCCGCCACTGAACACAAAAAACTATCCACCGTATTTCCGCAATTTAAAATCGGCCTTCTGCATGGCAAATTGAAATCCGACGAAAAAGAAAAAATCATGCAAGAATTTAAAGACAAAAAAATCGATATCCTAGTCTCCACTTCCGTGATTGAAGTCGGGATCGACGTACCTAATGCCACCGTTATGATCATCGAAGACGCCGACCGTTTCGGACTGTCCCAACTCCATCAGTTCCGCGGGCGGGTCGGACGCGGCGAACATCAATCATATTGCTTTTTATTTTCCGGTTCCGACGCCGCCAAAACTGCCGAACGTTTGCAAGTTTTAGAAAATTCGAGCGACGGCTTCAAGATCGCCGAAAAAGATCTGGCTTTGCGCGGACCGGGACAATTTTTCGGAACAATCCAATCGGGCCTTCCCGATATCGCCATGGAAAATCTGACCAACGTGAAACTTATCAAATTCGCCCGACTGGAAGCCAAAGAAATTCTTTCCCAAGATCTGGAATTAAAAAAACATCCCGTGCTTCGGAATGCTTTGCAAAAGTTTCAGGAAAAAATTCATCTGGAATAACTACTTAAATAAAACCTCCACAAATAATGCTTGCAGTGGCCGGCATAATCGATACCGACCCGTTTGCCGATTTTAATTTTATCTTTCGGAATTCCAATCCCTCTTTCGATCCAAAGTTCCTCGCCTTTTGTCAGATCCCAACCTTTAAATTTTCTGTCGATTTTTAAAAATTGCGTCAACTTTCCCGGACCGTTGGTTTTTTTATAATCCACGCCCTCTACTTCAATTCCCCGAAACATCACCGCCGCCGGAAAATCTTTTTTTTCCGTAATCACGTTCAGAATGTCGTACATTCCGTAAATAAGATAGACATAAGCGTGCCCGGCCGCACCGTACATGATTTCCGTCCGGGCTGTCCGGCCCTTGGAAGCGTGGCAGGCCAGATCTTCTTCGCCGATGTAGGCTTCCACGTCCGTAATTTTGGCGCGGATAATTTTCCTTCCGATCTTGCGAACTAAAAAACAACCCAGCAAATCTTGGGCGACTTTCAATGTATCTCGTTCGTAAAATTTTCTGCTAAGAATTTTTCCTTTGGATGGTTTCCGCATAAACTTCTAACATTTTTTTCGCACAAACGGCGCTCGTATACTTTTCCCGCGCGATTCGTTTCGAGTTATCAGAAAATTTTTCTTTCAGTTTTTTATCCGCGATAATTTTTCCAACTGCCGCCGCAAATTCATCGGATGATTCGGAAACCAACAGACCGTTCACCTCATCTTCGATCAGATCTTGCGCGCCGGGCGCTTTCACCGCCACGAGCGGCAACCCGGAATACATCGCTTCGCTCAAGATCATTCCCTGCGTTTCGCTTTTGGAAGCATAGACAAAAATGTCTCCGGCCGCATAAAAGTCTTTTTTAGCATCCCTAGAAACAAAGCCGGCAAAAATTACTTGTTTTTCAATGTCGTTTTCTTCTACATATCTTTTTAAAATTTCTTGCAAATATCCTTCCCCGCCCACCAAAAATTTAACTTTATTATTTTTTTTCAGCACGGGCGTCACGGCCTTAAAAAGAAACTCCGTATTTTTTTCCTGCGTCAACCGGCTGATTACCAAAAGGCAAATCTCGTCTTCTTTAATGCCATATTTTTCTCTGATTCTCTTGCCGTCCGGATTGCGGAAAATTTCTCCTTCTACGCCCGTGGGAATAATGCTTGTATGTTGATTGACGACGCCCCAGCTTTGGATGATTTTTTTCGCCGTCACTGTCGGGACAATCACCGCGTCCGCCCGATTGGCATAATTGCGCGCGTTCCTGATCGTCCACCAGCCGGAAATTCTAGCCGGCAAAAAAGGAACGAAATGAACGTATTGATCATACAACGTGTGCCAAGTAAACACGAGCGGGATATGTTTTTTGCGTGCCCACTTTTCAGCCGCGCTGCCAAGAAGATTGGGATGCTGGGAATGAATGATGTCTAGATCGAGTTTGGAAATTATCTTGTCCATTTTTTTCGAATACGGAATCGCCAGCGGAAATTTGATTTTAATTTCGATATCCACGGAAGGATAGCGAAAAACCTTAAGATTGTCGTCTTTGTATCCTTCCCAGTAAGGAGCGAAAATAAAAACCTCGTGGCCGCGAGATTCAAATTGCTTTCGAAAACTTTCGACCGAACCGGAAACGCCGTATGGATTAGGCAGATAATTGTTGGTGAAAATTCCTATTTTCATATTTAATTCTCGTTCAGGAAACTAAGTATGTCTTCAAAGACATGTTCATTTTTAATATCGGAAATGAAAGTGTGGTAGGCCTTGTTGACATATTTTTTCTTCTTTGCTGAAGAGCTTATGCCGTCAAAAATATTTTCCAGACTGTTCCGGCCCACGATATGATCACTGTTTGATTGCATGACCAGGCACGGCTGCACGATTTCGCCCAAGCATTCCCGAGTTTTTTTGACCAGATTGAAAGTTTCCAACGCACTGTCGATCGGATAGCGCTGATAAGAAATGAGCCGCGTGATCGTAGTTGAAAGTCCAAAGGTCGGCGGATACACTTTTTGCTTGTATTTTCCGAACAGCCGCAAGATTCTCGCGACAGCCAGTGAAGTATTTTCTAACTTTATCCGATAGGGCGTCGCCATAAGAACTAAGCCGGCCACTTCCGGTCGGTCTTTTGCCAAAAGCATAGCCAGATTGGCGCCAATCGAAGTCCCGCCGATATAAACCTTCTTATGATTTTTTTTCAGATTGTCAAAAGCTTTTTCAACATCTTCCAGCCAATCGTTCCATTTAACATTTTCCAGATCTTCCGGTTTTGTCCCATGCCCGCGCAACAGCGGGCCATAAACAGTGTACCCATTTTCATTCAGATATTTTCCCAATCGTCTGACTTCGTAAGGAGTAGACGTCCAACCGTGGATCAAGAGCACCGCCTGTCCGTTAGTGCCTTGAAAATAAAAATCCTTGTCTAAAAGATGCTTTTCTTCCGAATAAAGAAGTTTTGGATCGGCAAACAGAACGCCCTTCACCGATTTGATTATCCCTTTGACCATAACTATGTAAGTTTACTATTAAAAATGCAATTTGTACAGAACAAAATAACGCTTAAAAACAGGAATCTTGCTTGAGATTTACGACTATGAATCGCACCTGCCCAAATATGTATGTTATAATTATATTGATCGCATATTTCTTCAAAAAAATGAAAATTAAATTTCCATTCAAAAAAAATAAATTGAGCCCGGAAAAACAGTATTATTTTCTAACCGCTTTCTTCATAATTCTTGCCGTCTCCGCTATCTCCATAATTTCTACCCGGAGTATATCGAACGCGATAGTCAACGAACGCGGACAATTCGTCATGGAAATAACACAAAAACAGATCGACGCGGATCTGTCGCCTAAAATTTTTGAAGAAACGAACCAAGCCGTTTTAAATCAAAAACTGAATTCCTTTTTTGGCGAAATAAAGACGCACGACATCGTCCGGATGAAAGTCTATGATTCCCAAGGCAAGGTCATTTATTCCACCGACCCCTCTTTGGTGGGAAAAACGTTTCCCGACGACAACGATCTCCAGGCGGCCTTGAAAGGAAAAAGTTCAGCCAATCTGCAAGATTCGGACGAAGCGAAAGATGAGGATGAGACAGCCTATCCTTCTTTGATGGAGATCTACATGCCTTTTTCAAGTGGAGGGATACAAAAAGGAGTGTTCGAATTTTATTATGACATTTCCGGTTTGGACGGAAATATCATAAAATTGGAAATTTTAGTCGATGGCATCATAATCTCCACTTCCCTCTTGCTGCTTCTGGCGATGATTTTGATCTATCGCCGATCAGCTAAACAGATCGGGGAAGCGCAACAAAAAGAAATAGAGGCCGCAAAAAATGTTTCCAAACTCAAAGACGAATTTGTCTTTGTCGCGGCGCATGAATTGAGCAATCCCGCGACCGTCGTAAAGGGATTCATCAGCCTGATAGAAGAAGAAGACCTGGCAAAAGACGAAAGGGTTAGAAAATATTTTTCAAATATAAAAAGCGCCAACGAACAGCTCATAAATATAATCAACGAGCTCCTGGAAGTCGCCCGCAACGACTCCGGAACGCTCAAAGTGGAAACATCGCCGCAAAGCATATCCGAAATTATCAAAGAAAGCTTGGACAAATTCAAAATCCTGGCCGAAGGAAATAAGATAGATCTCCAATACAAAAATCAACAAGCCTTACCCGATGTTATCGGCAACAAAGAAAAGTTGAAGGAGGTCATCGACAATCTTGTTTCAAATGCCATCAAATATAATAAGCCGGCCGGAAAAATAACAATCAGCCACGAAATATTGCCGGATCGGATAATTACTCATGTTGCCGACACCGGATTAGGCATCAGAGAAGAAGACAAGGCGCATCTTTTTGAAAGGTTCCATCGCTGTCATACTGACATATGCAACGTCAGCGGAACGGGATTGGGATTATTCATTGTCAAAGAACTCATAACCAGGATGGGCGGAAAGATTTGGGCAAAATCCGAATTCGGTAAGGGTTCGACCTTTTCTTTTGAACTGCCGATAGCATTTTAAATCGATGAATCTGCAACTTAATGTAAATCAGGCTCGGAAAAGCTTGATTTATTTTTATTCTATGTTATTATTTGTACTGTTATAAATATATGCCGCGTTCGTCTAGTCCGGTCTAGGACGCCAGGTTTTCATCCTGGAAATCATGGGTTCGAATCCCATACGCGGTACGCGATTTTTAAAATCCACTTAAAGTGGATTTTAAAATTGCTTATGTATGGGATTCGAACGGGCAGCAACGAGACAATCCCGACTTGTCGGGAGCAGTCGAGCGTCGATGAATGCGAGTAAATCGAGCATTCAGCACTGCCCAGGACAAGGAGTCCCGCTAAGCGGGACGACGCGAAAATCCCATATGCGGTACACGCTAAAATAAGGCTGAGATAAGCTTTATTTTTTATACCTCAGGACATGAGTTGGAACTTTTCAAAACTAAAGTATTGACATAGTTGTCTTTTTTTGTTTAAATACTTTGAGTACTTTTTCAAACTATTCCTTAGGAATGGGAATAATAAAAGGAGGACTTATGCATAAGTTTGAAAGGATGACAGGTCTCAGTTTGGATGAATTGATCAGATTGTCCCAGGGAAAGGGATCGTCCTGCGAAGGATCCTATGCCCGTACCTGTTGCGGGATGGATTTAATGCCACTCCCGGAGATGATGCCTATTGGCGCCATAATGAATGAGATTGGTGTGATCTTCGTAAGAGAAGGCAATCCTAGAGCCGAAGATTCTTTGGCAGAGCTTTTTGATCAGGGCGAACCAAATATCGGCAGCATTGCCTACTTCTATCTCTCGCAGAAAATGGACAGCTTAAAACCGGAAACGACCGCCAAAGTCAAGAAATTTGAAGCTAATCCGGCTCACGCCCATCTGGTCGCGAAAGTGAAGGAACAGATAGCAAGATATGCGTAGTTTAAGAAACTTATAGCAAAAGGAGACTAACAATGAAAAAGTTTGCAATTCCTTGTCTTCACGACAGAGTTTGCATCGACACAAACGAAATTGTCGCTGACTATCATCCTTTAAAGCTCGAGGAAATCCGAATGCTTATCGATGTGGCATATCTAAACAAAGCAGACAGGGAGACGGTCGCGGATGTACAGGAGCGACTCATCCAAGGAATTATGGGCATGACTTGCCCCAAACCTTCCGAGAATTGCAAACCCGGAATGCTTTCGAAAAAAATGGCGGAGCTGGAAGAATTATTCATATCCGCCATAAAAAGCGATGTCGCTCCAAACTCAACGGAATTGGCCCTTAAATTATTTAACATAATGACATTCGCCAAATAAAAAAGAAAAGGAGGTGAAACAATGGATTTAAGAGGCCACATTGACACGGCCGTCAGGATGGGAACCCCATTAAAAACAGCAGTTATAGTAAACTACAGGATGGGGAATGAGAGAAAGGAAAGAGATCTTTCTCAGCTTAAGAAAAAAGAGCTAAAAATTCTTTTGAAAGAAGGTCTCATTACTCAAAAACAATTCGACCGTCACGCCAAGACGTGAAGTTCGATTTAAAAAACGGGTCTGTTATGTTTAGAAATGAACTGGCAGACCTTTTTTATTTTTTCAATATTTTATAAACTAAATCCGCCGTTGTAATCTTTCAACTCTTGCCACATCCTCAATTCTTCCATCACTCTGTTCCAACTATTGAACAGGTGGTGTACGATGTCAAAATAAGGCTGAAATAAGCCTTGCCTCAAGGTATGAGTTGGAACTTTTGGAATTTTTAATTTCGAAGAAGTCGCACATAATTTACTAATGCAGGGATCTATAATTATTTTCTCCTAAAGAAAAAAGCCCGACTCGCCATTTGGCAAGTCAGGCCTTTTAAATTTTAGAATTTACCTCCGTTTTAGTAAGCAACTCTTGCTTTCTTGAATCCGTCTCGCAGCGGTTTCTCCCAGCTCTCGATATCCGAGGTTACCGCATACCTGATGTATTCTCCGAACGGAACACCTACGATACCGGTGTTCGCAATCATCAGATTGTTAAACTCCTCCGCGTCCTTCACATCCTGTCCGAACGCCTGACGCGGCGACATCCAAAGCGTAAAGAATCCGGCCCTGGGTTCAACCGCCAAGCGCATTTCATAGTCCTCAAGAAGATTGTTGATGAAGTTGATGCGTCGGGCATATACCTCCCGACACTCAGCAATTCCTCTTTGATCTTCCTCGACTGAAGTTATTACGCCCTGGGCGGCCGGAGCGAAAAATCCGCTGTCGGTATTACCTTTTATTGTGGCAATATCGGACACGAAATCTTCCGATCCGCAGATCGCGCCGATCCTCCAACCAGTCCCGTTTCCTATGACCTTGGAAGCAGAGAGAGCTTCCGCCCAGGAAAGATCCGGGTAAAGAGGAGCAATTTCTGCCAGCATGGTAGCCGACGAGTTATGCGCCAGCGCGGCGTAAGCCGCATCGTTGAAAACGCGGATGTCATGCTCTTCGCAATACCTGCACACCCCGTGCCAGAAAGATACGCTTGCCACCTGGCCAGAGGGGTTATGCGGATAATTGAGCATCAGCAAATCCACGCTCTCCTCAATATTTTCTACAGGAAAAAGGAATTCATTGCCCGGATTGGTCGCAAGGGCATAGTTGAAGTGCCCCTGATAATTGCACTGGTCGGCCGGAGTCGGATAACCAGGCTTTGTCATCGTAGCTACCATCAACTTATCGCCGCCAGATCCTCCGCAAGCCAGCGGGATAAGCCCAAGCATCGGTTTGATGCCGGGTATGGGCAAAAATGACATTTTACCGAGATTTACTTCTCTGGCTTCCCTCGGAAAATGCGCGGCCACGAAACGTTTGGCAAAATCCGGGACGCCCGGACTGCCGTTGTCCTGGTATTCGTGCATCGACTCCATGTTTGAAAGCACTGCCTTCGACGCGGCCATTCTGGCCGAAGCTAACGCAGGTCCGCTCGGCTGGCCGATGGAAAGGCGGTAAATTTTCATTCCTTTTCCCTCGGCCTCTTTGCACATCTGTTTAATCTTCTGGAATTTGTTTGCTCCCCCTGCGGGAAGCATGCTCTTTCGTCCCATTTTCTTTCTCTACCTCCTGAATGAAATTTTTGCAGGTTCAATTTCGATCTGCGTACACAGGTAATCCTTAACTGTTTCTGCTCTTCTTATTATTTTGACAGCACCGTTTTTCTGGAGTAATTCCTGCGGACGCAATCTGCCGTTGTACTGAGAACCCATCGCGTGACCGTGCGCTCCGGCGTCCTGGATGATCATAATGTCTCCGACTCTGGCAACTGGAAGTAAGCGGTCATGCGCGAACCAATCGTTGTTTTCGCAAAGACTGCCCACAACGTTTGTTCTCTCTTTTTTTCTCCTTTCCGCTCCCAAGATTTGAATATGGTGATAAGCGCCATACAAGGCCGGCCTCATCAAAGAAGTCATACTTGCATCGACGCCAATAAACGGCTTGTACTTTTCCATTCTGTTTATTACGCGGGTAACGAGAACTCCGTGCGGCCCGGTCATATAACGGCCGCATTCGGTGTAAAGTTTGGGCGCATAACCTTGCAACCGTTTGAACTTCTGAAGTTCTCTGGCAGTTTTTGACGCCAACGCTCTCAGGTTAAACCGGTTCTGATCGGGACGGTACGGAATACCGATGCCGCCGCCGATGTTTATGAATTCAAGTTTGATGCCAAGTTTTTCCTGGAGCGTTACCGCAACGGCCAAAAGCATTTTGACCGTTTCAACCACATACCGATAATCCAGCTGGTTGGAACATATCATGGTGTGCAGGCCGAAGCGCTCAGAGCCTTTTTCCTTGGCCATGCAGTAAGCTTCGACTATTTGGTCTTTCCGGACTCCGTATTTGGATTCCTCCGGATTGCCGATAATCGAATTACCTTCGCGTTCAGCGCCAGGGTTGTAGCGGAAGCAGATAAGCTCGGGCGTAATCAGAAATCTTTCGACAAACGAAATGTCATCCAGATTTAGAATGCACCCTCCGTATTTCCCCGCATAACTAAGCTCCTTGTTGCTGGTGTTATTGGACGTGAACATGATGTCGTCCGGCTTTGCTCCGACCATCCGCGCCATTATCAGTTCCGGAATGGAACTGCAATCGAAACCAAAACCCATTGCGAGCATCATTTTCATGATCTCGAGATTGGGCAAGGCTTTCACGGCGAAGAACTGCTTGAAACCGCCCGGCATTTTTGCGAAAAGCTTTGCAAATTGCCTTCCCGTCTCCTCAATGCCTACAGCATCGTAGATATGGAAAGGCGTTCCGAATTTCTTAACTATTTCAGGCAAATGCGGGAAAAGTCTTCTGGCAAATCCTTTCGACATTGGCATGATTTTCATCCATCCTTTCTTGAGAATTTATATGTAATTTTAAACTATTCTTTTGTTAAGGTTCGTTATATGAACTTAACAAAATAGGGCTTAAACGTCAACCATTGACAACCTCATTCTAATTTGATAATTTTGTTATTCAAATAGTTTTTTACCAATGTAGTTAAAAATCCAAAGGAGGAAGCAGAAGATGAAAAAGATCAAAGTGATGATCAACGGCTTGCCTGGAAATATGGCAAAGTTGATCGAGGTCGCCCTTTCGAGGAGCTCTGACTTACAGATCATCCCTAGCGCATTAACTGGTCAGGGATGGGGTGAGTCATATCAAGGCGAAACGAAACTCATAAAGCTATATGAGCCGAAATACCACGAGGAAATACTAAAACAGATTGTCGCAGATCATCAGATCATCGCAATTGACTTCACCCAGCCGGACGGGGTCGAGAAAAACGTGAGGCTCTACTGTGATAACAACATTCCGTTTGTCATGGGGACGACCGGCGGAAACCGCGAGGTACTTCCCAAGCTGGTCGAGGCATCTAATATATCGGCCGTGATAGCACCGAACATGTCCGCGCCTATCGTAATGTTCATGAACATGATCGAGTTCGCCGCGAAAAATTATCCCGGCGTACTCAAGGACTGGAAAGTGCGGATTACCGAAAGCCACCAGGCCAAAAAGAAGGACAAGAGCGGCACGGCCCTGGCAGTCGGGAAAATGCTCGAAACTCTCGGCGTCAACTTCAGAGGCCTGGATGACATCCGCGCCGTACGTGACCAGATCGAGCAGAGACTCATGGGCATTCCCGAGTTCGCACTCAACGGGCACGGCTGGCACACTTACGACCTGATTTCTCCGGACGGCAAGGTAGTCCTGGGGTTCAAGCATAACATTAACGGCCGCGACACATACGTAACCGGCACGCTGATGGCGCTCGATTTCCTGGCCAAACAGGTTGCGGCCGGCGTCAAAGGAAAATGCTTTTCAATGAAGGACGTGATGATGGGATAATATTCCCACTCACGTCAATCAAACTCAAGAGGGTTCGCAAGAGCTCTCTTTTTATCTATAATCAATCTATAAATTTATAAAAAAACCAACCCGCCATTGTAAGCATTCTTTAATTCTGACCACATCCTCAATTCTTCCATCACCTTGTTCCAACTATTGAGCAAGTGGTGTACGATGTCAAAATGAGGCTGAGATAAGCCTTGTTTTTTATACCTTTGAGTATGAGTTGGAACTTTTTTAGAATTTGTTGACTCTTCTTGTAATAAATGCTAGAACTTAAAGCTGGCTCTTTGACAATTTAAACTATTATTCCTGCAAACAGGGGAAAGGATATAAACATGCTTAGTGAACTGAAATCGGGCGAAAAACGGGCAGCTTTCTTTTCCGATGCCCATATGTATGAATCGCAAGATCCATTACATAAGGAACTCAAGGGAAAAAACACAGCTGGCGAAAAGATGATTGCCAAAAGCATGAAGGAGAATGAAAATAGGTTTATCTTAACCTTGGGAGAAGCAAAGAGAATCGGCAATATCGATTTTTCATTCTTTGGTGGTGATATGGTGACTGGTTACGGTGAGAGAGGACTTCTTGGTCCCGACTCACTGGAACATATATCCAAATTCAAACGGATAGTGGAAGAATATTTACCTGGACTGCCTAAAAAGTATATAGCTGGCGGACACGAAATCGGTTACAGACTTCCGCTATCCACTGATCCGGAGGGCGGACCAAGTGAAAGTAGCATCCAGGTTTTTGAGCAAAACTTCAACAAACTGTTCTACACATTTTCCGAAGGTAGATACAAATTTGTTGTCCTGAGTTCAGACCTGGAACTGCTTCAAAATGGAACCGAATCCCTAATGAAACGCCAAAAACTTCAAGAAGAGTTCTATAAGGATGAAATTACCTATACGCATCCTCTAGAAAGAATTGTTCTGATGCTTCACGACCCGGACGCTTTGGCTCCTATGTCTTGCTTCTTGAGGAAGAATTTGAAAAAGATCGAAATGACCTTCGCAGGACACCAGCACGCTCAATGGGTAAATCAGATTTATCCAAATATTTGCCGCATGGCTTCTTTGCGTATGCTGGAGTTGCCTCTGAAACCGTTATTCAACAAGTTTTTTCCTGGTAAGGCGGATTTTGTCTGGGATTACTTCCGCCAGAACAAAGAGAACGCGCGGATATGGAACGCAATGAAGCTTTCTATCATTCCTGCTCCAGGTGGCATGCTTGGTGTTGGCGGAGGATTCCTCATTGTGGACCTAAAAGAAGATGGCATTGAAATTTACAAGCTTAAGACACCGAAACGGTAAGGAGGGCAAAGTTTCCTGGCGATCACAGCCTATTGTGCCAGCAAGGATCGGAACGGGTGCGGCCCAAACAGAACTGGGGCAAGCTTACTTACAGGTAAGTAATAATAAAATCCAAACGGGGTAGGCCTCATGACCTGCCCCGATTTTTTTATTTAAAGTTATTGGAAAGTTTATAAACCAAATCCGCCGTTGTATTGTGCAATACAAAAACCAAAGAAATGTATTAATTGCATATGAATCTGGATTATTTTAGCAGTATAAGGTTGAAACTTTATGCAACAATGTTTGCAACAGTTGTTCTTTTAGATTTAGCTGTATTCTCTATTACGCAAAGAGAAGTGATCATTGCTTGGCATTCTTTGCTTCACGCCGGCTGGGCTTCATTCGCAACAATTCTCCTCTTATTTTGGGCATTTACCAGAAAAAGATGGATCGGTTATTTCGGGCTATTGCTGCATTTTGTGGTTTTTTTCGTCGTGATGCTCAATCAATTTTTGCATTTTACTGTATATTTCAACTACTACTGCCTGCTTTTCAATTTGGCAATGTTTAATATATATTATTTCTCTATTCAATAGAAATTTTTAGAAATTTTTCTGCAATGCAGTATTTCTTGCCACACCATCATTATGAACGGATGGAGTATGAAGTATATGAGACTAAGATTGCCGGAATTGAAAGGATGGCTATGATATGCGGCCAATGCCATTGGGAGGAGCCATGGTTGCATAACGGAATTGAGGCCACCATAGTTGAATTCAAACAGGCAGAGGAGGAGGAAATAAAAGCGGAAGAAGTAAAAAAACCGAAAGTAAAGAAAATTTTTTAGCCAAAAAAGGAATTATAAGGGAAGGAAATTTATACCGTCTTCCCGACCAACTACGGAGGAAGCAATAGCTTCCTCTTTTCATTTTCCCTCTAGTTAAAAAAGAAAAGGCTCTAACTTTTTAAAAGCTTAGAGCCTTGTTTTTTAAGAAAGGAATATTTTAAAAATTATACGCCAATGCATCGCCTGAAAACGTCCAGTCGTCTATTCCGAGTCTGCCGAACAGCTCGCGCAGGATCTCCTGGAATTTTTTCCGGTTGGCCTTGATCGGAGCGAAAGGCTTTATCGCTATTTTATTATTCAGCTCCTTGGCTTGGAAAAACACTCCCATCTTAACCAGGATGTCATCAAGAACCATCCTGATTTTTTTCAAATGATTATCGCTTACCTTGGGAATCACGATAATCATCTCGACGGGTTTTGCTCCGATAGGTCCGAAAGGCAAAGCAACTTCTGCAAGCATTGTGATAACCTCTCTTTTTTGGGATTTTTTTAAAAAACTATTCTAGGTAATATACATTAAAAGTTTTTAGTTGTCAATAAGCGCGTAAGCTGAGGTTTATAAACCAAATCCGCCGCTGTAAGCATTCTTTAATTCTTTCCACATCGTTGACTCACACAAGCATAACTTGTTATTATTTAATACAGTTCAACTTGAGAAAAAGTAAGAAAGGAGGAATGGGCAAGACCCCCAATGGAACGGAACGTCGTGCACATGCTTCTGGCCCTGGGGCTACGCGTACGGCACCAGTTATTGAAATTTCACGGAGAAAGGAGGTGACAACATGAAACGGTTCATTATCATAGGCATCTTGGTTGCGGGGTTGGTGCTGGGAGTTTTTTCTTTTGCCGATAATCCTGCTAGCCATGCGAGCCGGCCGAGCTTAAGCAGTATCGCGCCCAACTCGTCTAGCTTCTTTGTATTGCCGGCTCAGGCGTGCGATACGCCTGACTGCGGTTGAGTCTTACTCGCGTCAGAAGACAGGAGAGCAGAATTCTCTCTCCTGTCTTTTTTATATATCAAGAAACTCCATACAATGACGGTCGAGGTTTATTAACCAAATCCGCCGCTGTAAGCATTTTTTAATTCTTGCCACATCCTCAATTCCTCCATCACTTTGTTCCAACTATTGAATAGGTGGTGTACGCGATTTTTAAAATCCACTTAAAGTGGATTTTAAAATTGCTTATGTATGGGATTTGAACGGGCAGCAGCGAGGCAAGCCCAGATAACGAACAGCTTGACTTTTCAAGCCTTTTTTGATAGTTTGATTTGATTCAACAACGTTTGGATTAGCTTAAAAATTTAAAATACAAGGAGGAGCTAAAGTGAAACTCAGCGCGAAGATCGAAAGAAAAATCCGCAAGTATGCTCCGAAAGGAGGACTCGATAATACGACGCGAGTTCTTCTGGATCTGATAGGCATGGGCCAACCTCTCACCTTGGCGCATTCCGAACGCGTCGGTCTTACGACGGAAGCTGTTTGTCTGAAGACGGGCAAGGATGCAAAAGCTGGTCTTTTTGGGGGATTGCTCCACGATACTGGCAAGAATACCGTCCTGAACTTTCTATTTGACGGCCGCAATATTTCTGCCGAAGAATATGCGGAGGTCAAGAAACACGCGATCGCAGGCTTCACGGCTTTGAAGCGCGCGCATCTTTTCACCGCCTATTGTGCAGGTTTGCACCATGCGTTATATGAGAGAGGTTATGGCCTCACGGCAAGAGATTTTCCGAAAAATTGGCAACCGCGGACGGTGAAAAAAGTTTTGGAAATCGCAACAATCATCGCGATCTGCGACGACATCGACGCGTCGCTGCACAGAAAAACCACCATAAAAGACGATAGCAGGTTATCCGACATGCCTTTGATGAAGCGCCTGGAGACAAAATTTCCTGACGATCACGAAACGGTCAAGATCGCTCTGGAGGAAGCAAGAAAATATTTATAAAGGAAGTCCTGGTCACTTGGTAATAGTCGGTCCGAGAATCCTACTGCTTACAAGTCGCCAATACTGAAAGGTTGCGGCGACTTTTATTTTTTAAAATAGTTTATAAACTAAATCCACCGCTGTAATTTTTTAACTCCACCCACATCCTCAATTCTTCCAGTACTTTGTTCCAACTATTGAGCAGGTGGTGTACGATGACCAAATGAGGCTTTGTTGAGCCTTATTTTTTTTATACCTCAGGATACAAGTTGGAACTTTTTATAAATATTATAGTTTTCTGATCAATATAAAAAGTGGGCTATTCAATTTTCTTTGACATAAATATTTCAACTTGCTAGCTTATAATCAGTCTTAAAAGGTTCTTTAATAAAAATGTTAGCGATTTCAGATTTAAAACATATCCTGCTTTTGGCAGGAAAATTAACAAGGAGGTTTGCATCTATGAAAGGACTGTCTTTGAAAGAAAGGCTGGCTTTCGGACTGGACGTTCCTGCGTCTCAGGCTCAGGAACAGATCGATCTTATGGGCGGGGTGGTCGGTTGGGTAAAAACAAATTCCGTTTTTGTCGGAGGCGGCCCCGGTCTTATCAGAGCCATCAATAAAACTGGAACCAAGATTTTCTTTGACCTTAAGTGGTTTGACATTCCCAATACGGCGTCAAACTATGTTTCCGAAGCGCTGATTGCTCTGGAAGGCGTGGGGATGTTCAATATTCACGCTTCCAGCGGCAGCAAGATGATGAAAAGCGCATTGAAAATGGCGGAAGAGATAGCCATAAGAAGCGAAACAAAAAGGCCACTGGTTATCGCCGTTACTGTTCTGACCAGCATGAATGAAGATGACCTTAAGGAAGTAGGCATAAATTCATCTGTAAAAGATCAGGTTTTGCGCTTGACGTACCTAACTCTCAATTCCGGTCTTGATGGCGTAGTCGCTTCTGCGCTGGAAGCTCCGATGCTTCGCAAAGAATTCGGCAATGACTTTATAATCGCAACGCCCGGCATACGATTCGAGGAAGAAGCGAAAAACGATCAGGAGCGGGTGGCCACACCGCGCTCTGCGATTGCGGGCGGATCGGATATCTTGGTAATGGCGCGATCGCTGCTGAAAGGCGGTGTGCTTGCGGTAAAAAGGGCTTACGCTGAAATCGAAGCCGGACTCGACGACCGCCAGAAGGGATAGCTTAAAACAAATCCAAAAACGGGGTAGGCCTCATGACCTGCCCCGATTTTTATTTAACTTATTAGAAAGTTTATAAACCCACTTCGCCGCCGTAACTTTTTAATTCCGCCCACATCCTCAATTCTTCCATCACTCTGTTCCAACTATTGAGCAGGTAGTGTACGATGACTAAATAAGGCTTTTTTGAGCCTTGTTTTTTGTACCCCAGGATATTAGTTGGAACCTTTGTAGTTGTCTTGTACAAGCCATTGACACTCTGTTATTTTCATACTAATATATTCTGTTATTGGCGCAGCCATAACCTGCGTTTTACGCAGCCCAATGCTCTTTTTAAAGGAGATATCGTCATGGCATTTAATGTCACAGGCGAACTGTATTATGATCTCGATGGTCAATTGGCCGAGATCAAAAGGCAACTTAGACAACCCAATGGATATCCATTTAATCCAGTGGCTCTGAAAAGACATCTTCAGATGGCAATCGAAGGCAAACTTAACGAGTGCATGCGGGCTTTCCTTACCTGGAAAACTATTAAGCTTAGAACTGGCCTCAAAACGGGAGATGATTTCCAGAAAGCTATTGAAGCTGAAGGAATGAAAGTCGGATATTGGGTGGATAAGTTTACTTCTGCCTTAGCAGCATCCGACAAAGAAAAAGAAACAGAGCTGATAAAGGTAGCTGTTGGTGACTTTTTTAAGAAAGGGGCGACCAGAAAAGATTTTTATGAGCGGGCTATCGAACTTGGTCTCGCGCTCTGCCCAATTGAAGTTGGTCCACAGTTACGCCTACAATACAAAGACCAACCTGAAGGCGAATGCCTTATCATTGCAACAGAGCCAATTGTCTTTACAATGAGTGCTTTAGGAGGAATGCCCAATTGCGAGCGTTTACTTATTGTTGAACACAACGTAGACGGTCAAAATGATGGGCAATGGCTCAATACTTCCTTCTTTACACTCAAAAAAGTTTTAAATCCTGACGATACTTTCATATTTGTCCGCAACAAGAGATAACTGACAAATGCAACTAAGAGGTGCGGTGGCGCGAACCACGGCCTCTTTTTTATTTTTAAAACCAAATCCACTGTAATTTTTTAACTCTTGCCACATCCTCAGTTCTTCCTTGTGCAATACAAAAACCAAATAAATGTATCAATTACATATGATCAATTGTATATGAATTTGGATTATTTTCTTAGGACAAGATTGAAACTTTACGCAACGGTGTTTGCGGCAGTAGTTCTTTTGGATTTAATCGTATTCTCCGTCACACAAAGACAAGTGATCATTGACTGGCATTCCCTGCTTCACGCCGGTTGGGCTTCAATCGCAACCATTCTTCTTTTGTTCTGGGCATTTATCAGGAAAAAATGGATCGGTTACGTCGGACTCTTGCTGCATTTTGCGGTTTTTTTGGTCGTCACCCTAAATCAATTTTTGCATTTTACCGTATATTTCAATTACTATTGCCTCCTTTTCAATTTAGCCATGTTTAACATATATTATTTTTCTATTGAATAGAATTGAATAAAATTTTTAGTCTGTCAATCCCGGCTATGCGATACCTGCCTCGTCGTCACAATTTCTTTCCACGGTCCGTCAGGCACGTCTTGGGAAGGAACGAATTGCCAATCGGTCTTATCCACGTCGGATAAATTGAGGTAATCATGGACGGCCGGAGAAACATCCAGACCGGCATGATCGTTAGTTTTGCTTTTGGGAGTTGAATTTCCGAAAACATAATCGGAGTCATTTTCTCCGAACGGTCCTACATCTTCCCATTGGGCATAGACGGTTTTATTGCCTTTGATGATCTTTACCCATTGGTTCTTGCACTCCGATTCATCATTAGTCCACTTTTGTTGGCTGCTCCAATAGATGGTTTTGTCGGCATCCTTTTTCCGATTGCCATTACTGTCGAAGTCGTTGTATGGAAGGGCGACGTAGAACGGATTCTCCTTGGGGGTGAAACCTTTGGGAAAGTATCCATTCCTATCTTTGGGAGCGTCCACGCCTCCGAAGTGTTTTTCCCAATTATCGTCCCAAGCACTGGCCTTATTGGAGATATCCTTGTTGTCGCCGTCGGCCGGCTCCCCGACCCAGAAGTAGGTGGTGGAGATGTTTCGGTGGAGGGGGTAGGTTTTTTTTCTATTCTTAATAAAAAATACTGCACCAGCAACAACGATTAAAAAAATAATTCCGATTATCAACAGTTTGATTTTTACTTCTTCTAAGCGCATATATGCCTTATTACAAATTCCGCGACCGTTTTATCTTTTATCAAAAAAGAAAAGCCCCCCGCTGCAGCTGGACGCTTTTTCTTTTTGAAACGTTGTTCTATGATTATCTGCTTTCGAATATACTATTTAAGTTTACTGTTTTTAGCGGCAAATCTTTCATTTTGGACTTCCATCATTTCTTCGTATAATTTTTTCTTCGCCCGATTGATCAAAGTACCGACGGTGTTGACCGGCTTTTTGAGCACAGCGCTGATTTCTCCGTATGATTTATCGGAATAATAGCGAAGCGTCAGAACTTGCCGGTATTTGAGCGGCAAACGATTGATTGCCACGTCCACCTCTTTGATCTTTTCTTTCCTTATCCAGGAATCGTCGGCCCGTTCTTCAGTGCTGCAGCTTTCCAATTTATCTTTGGTCGAGCTGACATCTTCCCAGGAAATGAATCTTTTGAGCGATTTCCTTTTGATATGGTTGACCGCTTCATTGTGGGAGATGCGGTAAATCCAGGAAGAAAATTTTCTTTCAACGTCATAACTGTCCAAATTCTTATACGCCTTGATAAAAACGTCTTGCAGCAGATCTTCCGCCTCCTCCTTATCACCGACCAAGCGGTAAAGATAAGCCAACAATTTTCCCTGGTACCTCTCGATAATTTTTACGTACTCATCCATATGTCCTTTGCGGATAAATTTTATCAGATCATTGTCTGACAACTCATCCCTTTTTACGCTGCTTCTTGTTTTAGCGGCTCCTTTCAGCTTTAAATATTCCCCCATATATTTAAATTAAATAATTAGCCTGCCATTGAATTTTCCAATATAATATATTAGTGTATCAGTAATGTAACACATGGGTTGTTAAAATTTGATTAAAAAAATATGCTTGTTTTAGGAATAGAAACTTCCTGCGACGAGACGGCCGCCGCTGTCATCCAGGAAGAACAAGGAACCGTTGAAGTTTTATCTAGCGTGGTCTCGTCCCAGATCAAACTCCACGCCCAATGGGGCGGCGTCGTTCCCAATCTGGCCGCCCGGGAACACTTGAAAAACATCCTGCCCGTGATCGGATCTTCTCTGAAAGAGGCTGGCGTAAAGCCGGCCGATTTGGATTTGATTGCGGTGACGCAAGGTCCGGGCCTGATCCCCGCCCTCCTCATCGGAACCAATGCCGCTAAGACGCTTGCCTATGTTTGGAATAAACCTTTGATCGGTATCCATCACATCGAAGGACACATCTATGCGAACTTCATAAACGTGGTTGAAATAAAATTTCCAATTTTATGTCTGGTCGTTTCCGGCGGACATACCCAACTAGTACTGATGAAAAAACATCTGGATTATGAAATAATCGGCGAAACTTTGGATGACGCGGCCGGCGAAGCTTTCGACAAAGTGGCGCGCATCTTGGGCCGAGACTATCCGGGCGGACCGATCATTTCCCGGATGGCGGAAAATTTCAAACGGAGCAAAAAAGAAACTACGCTCGTCCTCCCGCGGCCGATGATCAAATCCAAAGATTTCAATTTTTCTTTTTCCGGATTGAAGACCGCGGTTCTTTATTTGGTAAAAAATAATCCGGACAAAGCCCGGAAAGAAAATTTTTCAGAGGAAGTCGCTTATGAATTCCAGCAAGCCACGATCGACGTATTGATCGACAAAACTCTGAAAGCCGTTCGGAAACATAGTCCGCAAACCGTAATGTTGGCGGGCGGAGTGAGTGTAAACGAAGAACTGCGGACACAGATGGAAAAAGCAGTGGCTGAAAATTTTCCCGAGGTCGGCTTCCGGCTACCGGAAATAAAATTCGCGATGGATAACGCGGCCATGATCGCCTCGGCCGGCGCCTTCCGCTGGAAAAATTCCCAAGGCAAAAAAGAATTTTCTTCCGGTTGGAAAAATCTTGAAGCTGATGCTAATCTTAAAATATGAAAGTGAAATCTTTTTTCTTGGGAATACTCGCCGCGTTTGGCGCGCTCATTCTAGAAATAATAATTTCCGTCTTTTTTCCGCAAACCGCTTCTGCTCCGGGCGGCTTGATGATTTTCCTCATCCTCACCGTTCTGATCGAAGAATTGGCCAAAGGATTTTTTATTTATAGAAATTCTTTAGAACTAAAAAACAGTCAGGAGATTTTTTCCGCCGCCCTTCTAGTCGGCATCGGATTTTCTTTTACCGAAACAATTTTTCATTTCATGAATCCGATATCCGGCAATCAAGAGATCGTGGTCTTGGGATTGTTGGGCGCTTTCATCATCCACCTGACCACTTCCGGAACCATGGGTTATTATTTGGGAAGAAATCCGGAAAAAGAATTCTCCAGTTTCCTGAAAATAATCCTTCTTACACTTGTAATACATTTTACTTATAATGGCCTGATAATTTACAACTGGAACTATCGGATAATTTTTATTTATTCAGCCTTGTTGGTGTACACATTGCCCCTGTTTATCTTTCTCCTTAAAAAAAGAAAAAATGCTTAGACAAGAGCAGAATCTCCCTTGCCAATTATTTATATCTGAGTTACAATTCAAGTAGAAAAACTAACAACTAATATTCCATATTATGGCTAAAGTAAAACGCTCTTTTTTGGAAAAACTCACCGGATCAAGAAGAATCGAAACGGAAGATTTTTCAGAAGAAAAAGAGAGCTTCATCCAACCAATAAATAATATTTACGAAGAGGAAGAAACTGAAATGATCCTTAACTCTTCGCCCAAAAAAAATATGCAAATACAACAAGAAGAAAATTTACTGAGCGCCGACAACAGCGAAGGCCAGCTGACCATCGATGTTTATCAGACCGATAACGACATTGTGATCAAATCCACGATTGCCGGAGTCAAGCCGGAAGACTTGGATGTCAGCATCAACAACGACATGGTCAGTATCCGCGGAGAAAGAAAAAACGAAGAACAGGTCCACGAAGAAAATTATTACTACCAGGAATGCTACTGGGGAAATTTTTCACGCTCAGTCATTCTCCCGGTTGATGTTTTAGCGGAAAAAGCAGAAGCATCGATGAAGAACGGCATCCTGACCATCCGCCTGCCTAAAGCCGACAATACCAAGACGAAAAAGATCCAGGTGCGCGGTTTCTAAATCAAACTCGTTTTCAAAAAAGCCTCTGCCAAGGAGGCTTTTTTCATTGCCTTCCGATTATTTTTAGAGTATTCTAGTCTTATGGGTCGCAAAATTATTTTTTTAACAGCATCCTTGGTGGCACTGTCGCTTGCTCCGGTTGCGTTTGCGGCAAATCCTAATGCACAAATTTCTCCCAGCATCACGCTGACGGCGGGAAGCGCTTCCTATTCTCTCCCCCTATCCACCGTAGATCAGTGGAAGATTGAAACTCCCGATCTGGTATATAATCCCGATTATGATTCCGAGATTGAAAATAATAATTTTTGCCAGTACGAAAAATCATTCGTGTGTTTATTGACCTTCGCCGTCCGGAACAATACCCACATCGAAAAAATTACCCGCGTCACTTGGGACACGGCCGCCATCCGTAATTTTGTGAACGGCTTAGCCCAGCAGACAGACAAAGATCCGGTCGATGCCAAATTCCAAATGACCAACGGCAAGGTTTCGATTTTTGCCTTAAGCAGCGACGGCATAAAAATAAACGAGGACCAAACCGTCAAACTGATCCTTGGCCGTTTAAAAAATAATACTTTTTCCGGAACCATCGCCATCCCTTACACCACGGAAAAACCGGAGATCTCCACAAACTCAATTGTAAATTTAGGCATAACCTCCCTCATCGGAGAAGGACGTTCCAATTTTGTCGGCTCACCGAAAGACAGAGTCATTAACATTGAAGTAGCTATTAAAAAATTTAACGGAACGCTCATTGGACCGGGAGAGGAATTTTCTTTTCTGAAAACCTTGGGACCGGTGGATGCCGCACACGGTTACTTGCCGGAATTGTCCATCGTTGGCAACGAAACAGAACCTGAATATGGCGGCGGCATCTGCCAGGTTTCCACCACCGTTTTTCGCGCAGCGCTTTACAGCGGTTTGAAGATTACCGACCGCACCAATCATGCTTATCCAGTCAGTTACTACAATCCGCAGGGCATGGACGCCACGGTCTATATCCCATCCCCCGATCTGCGTTTCATCAACAATACTCCTGGATATATCCTGATCCAAGCGAGGATTGAAGGAACGGAATTAATATTTGATTTTTACGGAACTGACGACGGAAGAAAAACAACGATTGAGGGGCCGACAATCCTGGAAAGACAGCCGGATGGTTCCATGAAAACGACTCTTTCCCAAACCGTTGTCGCCAAGAACGGCAAGACCATCATAAACGATACGTTTAATAGCAATTATAATTCTCCTTATTTGTATCCGGATCCGGGCGCGGCACCGTTGACTCAAAAACCGGCTAATTGGTCCAAAGATGAATGGAACCAATATAAAAAAGCCCACAACATTGACTAAAAGGCAATTTTTGGTATAATAACTTCATTGCCTCAAGGCATTTTTTATTGGAATAGGAACACGAAGCCACAAAGTAACGGCGCGCTGGTAGCTCAGTGGATAGAGCAGTAGCCTTCTAAGCTATTGGTCGCAGGTTCGATTCCTGCCCAGCGCACAAAATTAAGGAATAAAATTATTTTACAAACGGGTCATTAGCTCAGCTGGTAGAGCAGTTGCCTCTTAAGCAAACGGTCGCAGGTTCGAATCCCGCATGACCCACAATAAAAAAGAAGTCTCCAGAGTGGCGGCCATAGTTTAGCGGTAAAACACGAGTTTGTGGCACTTGGGTCCTGGGTTCGACTCCCAGTGGCCGCCCCCCTGCAGATTTCTTATTTTAATAATTGCGCGCTCTTAGCTCAGTGGATTAGAGCATCTGGCTTCGGACCAGAGGGTCGGGGGTTCGAGTCCCTCAGAGCGCACAAATTTTTAAAATCCATCGTTTGATGGATTTTAAAATTGTTCGCATTGGGGATTCGAACGGGCAGCAGCGAGACAATCCCGCTTAGCGGGAGCAGTTGAGCGCCGTTGAATGCGAGCAAGTGCGAGCATTCAGCGCTGCCCAGGGCAAGGAGCGAAGCGACGCGGAAAATCCCTCAGAGCGCACATAAACTTAAAAACAAAGCATCAGCTTTGTTTTTAAAATTTATCTAAAGTCTAATTATTTGAATACATCCGTCACAGTCGCTACGTTAGATCGGTAGGCATTATCTCGTTCCTGGGTCCTAGTAATAACCGTGTCGAATTCATTTTTATTGAAAACCGTTGCATTCTCCTGAGAATTGATGTAGGCTTGCTTGCGCGCCTCGCTCCAGGTAGGATTATAAACATAGCTATACCACAAATAAATCCCGTACCCGGCTTCTATCAGCACCAGCAAAACCATGATCCACCTGATTTTTTTCGCCAGAAAATTGCCGGACTTCTTGAAATACTTGCCCAGCTCGTTTATTTTTATATTTTTTAAATCTTTAATCGGAGTCATTTTTTATATAAACCGCTACATTTATTATCGTACTGAGTTCGAAAACTTGAGCATTGTCATTTTTGCTCGCTGCAGAAACGGATGCAGCCGCAAAAGGATCGAAGTTTCCGCTCGCCTGCGCAGCATCGTTGCTGGCATTATTTTTAGTCATATTGATCGAAAAGACATCCGTATAATAATCGGAATTTTCCAACTTGGTTAAAAATTTCACAAAACTCGGATAATCGCCTTGCAACGTTATTTGCAACGAAAGATAATTTGCATAAGGCAACTTATTTCTGATATCGTCTTTCGGAATTGCATTACTTGTTGAAGAATCTCCGGCACTATTACTTTGGTCATTTACCTGGAACTGGATCGCGTTTCCTGTGTTTTGCGCTAGCGTTTCCATGGCTTTTATGAAATCAACTGCGTCATCGGAATCCAGGAGGACATTCAGGTCGTTTTCCTTGGACTGAAAAAGAGCGTAATTTTTCTCGATGGCTGGAAGCTGCTGCATTCTTTGCTGATCGATTTCATTGTCCAGTTCTTTTTTTTCTATCGCGTCCGACGTCGTTTTGATCTTGTCGACCAGCGGAAGCGCCGCAAAGACAAACAACATAACGGCGATAATTATAAAGCCAAGAACCGAAACCCAGATGCTATTTTTTCTCCAAAATTTTTTCATTGCTTTTTTAAACAAGAATCTTTTATGGTAAATTGTATCTGAAAATCGACATTGGTCTGGGAAACCAGATCGGAAATCGGAAGATTGACATTCTGGAAACAGCTTTCTCCTTTTAATTTTTCCTCAAAAGACATCAGATTGTCCCGAGTGTCAGCATTGCCGGTCAAGTACACGTCATAATTCTGCGTATTGATTCCGGCCAATTTGATGCCAGGCGAAATAAGTGCGTTGATTTTGTTAAAAAGTTCGGACCAATAAAATTGCCCTGCCTGGATTTTATCCGCAATCGCCACTTCGTCATTGGCTTCTTTTAATTTTTCGTCATATTGCTTGAGCTGCGCGTATTTACCGGAATTGGCAGAGCCGGATTCCGATGTTACCGCCTGCAAGTTTACTCTTACAATCGAATATACGCTAAGCAAAATCACGAAAAGCACCATTATCAGAAAAGCCATACTGACTTCCCACTTAAAAACCTGATGCAGCCGGTCTGCCCTCTCGATTTCCTCTTTTTTATTCGCGGGAATTAGATTCAATCTAATCATAATGCAATCCTCTTAAAGCTAACCCGACCGCCGTCGAGTAACGAACGGAGTCTGCCTTGTTGACGATCGGCAAATTATTTCCAAAATTAAGGTTGGTCCACGGATTTCCCATATAAATTTCTTTATCGAGACGCTTGGCCAAATATGGGACCAATCCTTTCATGTTGGCTCCCCCTCCGCAAAGAATTATTTTTTCTATGCCGGTCGATTTTTTGGAAACTTCGTTGTAAAAATCTATCGTTCGTGAAATTTCCATAATTAAATTTTCCAGGAGAGATTCTATGGAATCAAAAACCGGATTGCCATCATTGAAATTATGGATGCCGTAATTGATTTTCGCATTTTCCGCTTCCTTTCTTTCCAGTTTCAAATCTTTCGCAATAGCGTCGCTAAGATTTTCTGAAGAAAAAGCGATGCTGGAAGTGAAATAAGGCACCTCGCCTTCAGTTATGATCAAACTAGTCCTCTGGGCTCCGATATCGACGATTAGCGCCGACTCCGTTCCGCTCTCTTCCATCAGACTGCGTACTGTAGCCACCGATTCCAATTCCAACCCATACACGTCCAGGCCGGCTTTCTCCAATACTTCCACAAGATCATCGACGATTCCTTTGGAAACTGCCACCGTCAAAACGCTTTGCTTTTCCGCAGACGGATCGCTTTTCAAAAATTGCCAGTCGAAATACACTTCTTCGATCGGAAGCGGGATGTTGGCCTCCATTTCCCATTTGATAGCTTCGCCCGCTTCGCCCTCGCCCATCTTTGGAATATTGATTATGCGCAGAAAAGCTTTCGATTCGGGTATGGAACAGATAACTTTTGTGGTATTGATTTTTTTAGGAACGGCTTTTTTGACCGCCTCTTTGACGGCTTCAACCACTTTGTCTTTATTGATGATTTTTCCATCATCAATATTTCCCAAGGGCAATTCCACGGAAGCGAAGCTCCTGATCTTATCTTCTTTGCCCTCTCGCTCCAATTGGAAAACTTTGATCGAAAGATCGCTGAGATCAAGACCAAAAACTTTCGGACTGAAGCTGATTATATTTTTATCGAGAAAACTCATAATTAAAAATGATTGTCATTTACATTATAACTCTTTCCAGAGATCTATGGAATATTGCGTGCCAGTCGGAAAGTACGGCGGCGGACAATATAAAAGATTGTTATTAAAATTATAAGTCCGCACGCCAAAACCGTTATTGCCATTCACAAAGTAGGGTTCCAAATAAGAAACGATCGCGCCGTTAAAAGTCATGGAATTTTTGGCACCGAAACTGCCATTATTATTTATACCGACCGTTCCATCCTGTGCCAGCAGGGCCGCATCCACAACATAATTATTCGGACAGCTGCTTAACACTCGCACATCGTGTTGCGCCACCAAGCCGAGCATATTATTACAATCAAAAGAAGCGTAAGTCAGATTGGCAGCGCTTGAACCGATATAGATGTCCGCTTGGTTGCCGCCTCCCGAAAGATTGGCCGCCGCGACAGTCACTTTATCATTATTGATCGTTCCGTCCACCCAGGCGTTATTCTCCACAAAGATAATGCCATTGTTTGGAATAGGATAATTGGTCGCACAAGAACCGCTGCAACTGGTGCAAGTTCCGCTGCCGCTCGTCGCATAATATCGACTGATGGCGTGCGTGTTGCTGTTAGCCGATTTAACCGTACAGACGGTAAACGTTCCGTCACTATTAAAAAGGATTCTCCTGCCCAATCCGCTCGAATCAAAATAATAGCCGTTTCCGGATTGCGCCTGCGTTTTCATATTAGCCAAGTCAGCCGTGACTCCGGTAAAACTGACAGCCGGAGAGGGAAATTGCCGCCCACCTGCAAAAACATCCGGGCGGTCCGGCACCGTGCCGGCCGGCCACGGATAACTAGGCGCGTTGGGATCGGCCGGATTGACGGTGGTATGCACACCGAATTGTAGGTTATTCCCACCCCAAGTCGGATCGTTGAAAGACGCCGGCAAAGCGCTGACGGTATTGTAGGCATGTCCGTCGAACCGGATGCCATAATTGGAAAATACTTTCCCGTAAACTGTCGCCTCGGTGCCGAAATTCATAAAGCTGTTGGACAAGAACAAGTATTCGCTCCACGAAGGCCGTCGGAATCTGACCTGGATAATACGTTTCGCGCTTGGATCTTGATTCACCCAACCCGTAGAAGTGACCATGACAATCGTCGATCCCGGATCCGGTTTTTGAACGCTAATGCTATAGTCGCCGCCGCCATAACTGACTTCATACGGAGTGCCCACGCCGTACGGACCCGGGTCAACACTGTCCCAAAATTCCTGGATCTGTTGAGCCGTCTTGCCCGCCGTTTCGTGCGCAAGATACCAACGATACCAATCGATGCCGGCTTCGGCAATCTGAAAAGCCTGCTCTCTTTCCGCTTGGTAAAAACTGAATTTCAACTGAGACACTATGAAAGTAACCATTGCGGAAAAGATGATTGACACGACAAACATTATCACCAAAACGTAAACCAAAGCTGATCCCCCGTACCTTGGAAGCATCGTGATTTTTCTTTTATTTATTTTTTTATTTTCTTTCCACATAATAAGTGTTGACTTCATTGGGCTTGATTGCTGTCATTTAAATTGCGCAGTTCCGCAAAAGACTGCATTTCAATATTGTCAGGTGCCCGGTTCGGATCGATGTTGATGTAGAGATGGACTTCGATGAGCCTAATATCGGAAACCATGGCCGGAGTGGTCAAGGGGTTTTGGCCGGCACCGCCGGCATAAGTGTCGTCATAATAAGCAAAAACAGGTTGGCTGGAGGTGTTTACGATATGATCAGCAATCGTAACAGTTTGCTGGTCGCCGGCCGGATAAGTTACCGGCATCGTATCGGCCGGGACAGTCACTCCCATAAGGATGTCTTGGCCGCTTTTATAAAAATGAAGCCGCTCGACTTTTCCATCATTGTTGTAGTCGGAATACAAGACCAGATCGTTGCCGTCAGCGGAAACTATGGGATACGAACCGTTGTCCGACTGACTCGCTTCTCTTATGTAATTCAAAATCTTATTGATGCTTTGAGAAACTTCGCTAGTTGATTCTCCCATCTCCAGACTGTAGCCGTTCACTTGCCAGGCGCGGGAAAAAAGAAGCGTAGCACCGACCATGCCTAATGTAAAAATGCCGATTGCCACAAGCATCTCTATGATAGTCAGTCCGCCATATTTTTTTAGTTTATTTATCTTCATTATGATGCACTTAAAGAAACCGCAGTTTGTGTCAGTTGGTTGGAATTTATCGTCACCTGCGAATCATTTTCCGTATAACCGTTAGCGGTCACTTTCAAAGTATAAATCCCCGGCTGCAAATTATCCGTACTGCTCACCGGAAAATAAGCCGTCCCAGTCTCGGAAGCCGTCACCGCCTGATCATAACCGGCGCCGTTGGTCAATTCCACGCTCGCCCCGGCCAAAGGCGGATTGCCCGTATCGTTTTTTGTGACTCTCACCAAAAGCGAAGTCTGATTGACATTGGCCAGTTTTGCCTTTACGGCCAGATTTTGATTAGAAAAAAGTGAAAACGGAGAGATCGGATCGGTATCAATCAAGACATAGCCGGTCTCCGATGGAGAAAGTGTGATCGTATATTGGCCCGGACTGATTGAGCTGAAATCTTTTTCTCCGCTCAAATCGGTTCGCGCGTCGGTATCCAGATTATAGACAGGTTGCGGAAGGGTGCCGGTAGTGGGATCGCCAGGCGTATTTCCAAGAATTCGGCCACCGGTAATATGAAAATTGATATTTGGGACAGGCGTATTGCCGGCATAATCCGTCGTATCCACAGCAAGATCGGCCAGCTGATCCTGGACGATATTAATCACATTAGTCGATCCGACAACGACCGAAGCATTGACATCGACCGGGTTGTAGGGCGTAGACGGATACGGCGGCATCGTGTTAACAGTTTCATAACCCGGTTTGGTAAGAGTGATTTGATAATTTTGTATAGAATTTTTTATATTATTTCCCATCAACACTACGTGTCCGGTGTTATCTGTTTGAACGGTCGTGTCCAGACCGATGTCGCTATTCACCACGTGGACGGTCGAATCAGGAATCCCAACGCCTCCCGGTTGATCGCTAAAAACATTTACCATCAGAATACCGTCATTAGGATTGTTAACCTCCAGCCCGGGCGGCGCAAAAATAGATTGGACCTGGACGTTTTCTTGTTTATTGTTCCAATAGACAGTTACGGTCACATCCTTATAATCTTCCGGGGCGGAATCGGTGCCGGCCGCGTAAGTCCCGTCAAAAGGATCATCGACATATTGGACGGTCGTGTCAACGACATAACTACTGGCATTTTCCGTCACATTCTCCTCCGAAGGAATATTCCCCGAAATCGCTCCCGTAGTCGTTCCGATATCGTCATAATTCAAATTACGGATGATCTCCATCTTCTCATTCGCCAAAGCGACTGCTCCCAACCGGTCCTTTGAGTCTGTAATATACTTCAGGCCGATGCTGTAAGTCCTGTAGAAAGTTATCGTAATGATTGAAAAAATAAAAAGCACCACCATCGCTTCGATAAGAGTGAAGCCAGGTTGGACAGAACCTTTTCTTTCCTTGTTATTTTTACAAAGCAAATCTTTTATTTGAAATTTAATTTATATTTTGCATCACGCTGTAGATCGGTTGCAAGATGGAAATGGCAAAAAATCCTACCGCACTTCCGATGATCAACATCAAGACCGGCTCGATGATCGAAGACATATTTTTCGTAAGTTGATTGACTTCTCCTTCGTAAAATTCCGCTAGCTTTAACAAGATGTCCTCTGTTTTGCCAGTTTCTTCCCCCACTTCAATCATCTGCGGAACTAGCACCGGAAAAATTTTCTTTTCTTCATAAATAATTTTGGAAAGCGGAATGCCTTTTTGGACATTGTCCGCCGCTTTCTGCAAAGCTTCTTGGTAATAAAAATTAGTCAGCGTTCGCGAAAGGATCTTGAGTGTCTCCACGACCGGCAGTCCGCTTTTAATCAAGGAACTGTAAATTCGGGCAAACCGCGCGCAGTTCAATTTGATCACGATATCTCTCATGATCGGAATGTTGACCGTCAAAAAAGCCGCGGTCCTTTTCCCGGAAGCGGTCGTGGAAAATAATTTAAGCGCGAATACCAGGACAACCAACCCCGGCAACAAAAACATCCAGTCATTGCGCATGAAATTGCTGGTGGCAATGATAAACTTGGTAGATGTGGGCAGGTTCGCGTTAAGCTCGCCGAAAACCGAAACCAGTTCCGGAACGACATAGACCATCATGACGATTCCGATCAGCACCATGGCAACCAGGATGACTGTCGGATAAACCATTGCGCCTTTGACCTTCTGCGTCAGATCATGTTCTTTCTCCAGCTGCTCGGCCAGAATTTGCAACACCTCTTCCAAATTTCCTCCGGACTCGCCCACCCGGATCATATTCACAAAAAGCTCATCGAAGATTGCCGGGTATTTGGCCATGCCGTCGCTCAAGGTGCTTCCGGTCTGGAGATCTTCGTAGATATTTTTCAATACTTTTTTGAATCGTTTGTTCTGGGTCTGGTCGGTCAGATTGATCAAGGCGCGCGAAAGCGGCAGACCAGAAGAAATCATCACGCTCAGATTACGCGCGAACATCATTTTCTCACTGATTGGAATGCCGAAAAGCCGGTTTAATAATTTAGCTTCCGTTTTATTTTCCGCTTCTTCCTTTATTTCTTTGAAAGAAGTCAGGACAAAACCATCTAACCTCAGCTGATTAGCCAGATCACGTTCGTCTTTCACTTTTAATTCGCCGCTCTTAGTCTCGCCCGCGTAATTTTTGGCGGTGTAAAATACCTGCATACTTATTAATATAAATATCCCCGAGCTTACGCTCGGGGTTTTTATCCGAGTGCAAGCTTCGCTTGTCCAGTGTCCTCTTGTCCTTGCTGTTCGATGTATTCTCTGATTATCTTTTCATTGAGTCCTACCGTTG
>JAJYJP010000049.1:0-2284 GCA_021789395.1 bacterium
TGCGCGGCTACGGAGTCTTTGACGTGATGTGCACTCAAAACGGCAAACCGTTTTTGCTGGACGCGCACTGGAAACGTTTTCAAAATTCTGCCAAAGAATTGAAATTACAAATTCCAGTCACGAAAGAAGAATATGAAAAAATCATCCAAAAACTTTTGGCTTCGAACGGTTTTAAAAAATCCAATATCCGGACAGTATTGAGCGGAGGGGTAAGTGGCGACGGTTATACTTATGAAGAGAATGAAACTTTTTTAATATTGATTGAGAAATTTAAAAATCTCTCCCAGGAAATTTATACGAAAGGCGCGAATGTGATCACGGTTGAATATAACCGGCACATACCCCGGGCAAAAATTACCAACTACGTCGAGGCAATCAGAAATCAGGGCGCAAAGAAGAAGAAAAAAGCATTGGAAATAATTTTTATCCAAAATGGCGAAGTTTTGGAAGCTTCCACGAGCAATTTCTTCATTGTCAAAAATAATATTCTGGCCACGACCAAGGACGGCGTGCTTTTAGGAACGACTCGAAATCTTGTCATAGAACTAGCCAAGAAAAATAAATTTAAAGTTGAAGAAAGAAAAATTTCCGAAAAGGAATTGCGCGAAGCTGAAGAAGTGTTTTTAACCGCGACCAACAAAGATATCGTGCCGATCGTGAAAATCGACGGCAAAAAAGTGGGGAACGGCAGGATAGGAGAGAATACGAAAGCTTTGATGGCGATTTTTCAAAAATTCGTGAAAAATTATTAGATTGTTTCCGGTTGATTAAAAAATCCAGGTTTCTGCCTGGATTTTTTAACATGTTATGATTTCAATTCTTTCAAAAGTTCGGCCAGCTTGAGCCAGGCGACGCCGATGACTCTGTCTCCGCCGCCGTAATAGACGAAGAGTTTCTCGCCGACGACAATGGCGCCGCAAGGGAAAACGACATTCGGCACGATGCCCACTTTTTCGTACGGCATTTCCGGTTCTAAAAGCGGAGTACGGGTGCGGCCTAATATTTTTTCCGGATGTTTTAGGTCAAGCAAGGCGGCGCCGACGCGGTAGGTGCTGTCTTTCGAAGAAACGCCGTGATAAACAAGCAGCCAACCTTCTTCAGTTTTGATCGGCGTGGCGGACAGACCGACTTTCAAATCATCCCACATGCCGATGCGTGGAGAGAGGATCGGATTGCGCGTGAAAAAGGTTTCTCCGTCGAAATCATCCAGACTTTTGACGTAGTTGAGGTGTATGGACGGCTGGACTCGATGGATGAAAGCATATTCTCCATTGATCTTTTCCGGAAAAAGAATCGCGTCCTTGTCATCGATTCCGGGGGCGGAGATAAGTTTGGGCCGTGCGAATTGGTCAAAGCGGCGTTCCGTGAAATCTTTTACGCCGATACTGGTAAGCGCGACACGCGGCGGATTAGTCCCGTCAAAGGCGGTATAGCAAACATAATAACGGCCATCAAGCCGAGCGAAGCGCGGATCTTCGCAGCCGGAATTGCCCGGGTGAGTCTTTTTTTCAAAATTTTCCCGCGGACCATAAATCGGCTCGGGTAAACGTTCGTCGATGTGGATGCCGTCTTTGCTGATAGCATAACCAAATTGGGAGGTCGCGTCTTTGCCCATGGCGCGGTAAACGATATGGATCTTGCCATCCCCCTGAAAGACGGCCGGGTTAAAGACCGCCACATCTTCCCAGGCGTTTTCCGGGCGCGGTGTCAGGATTGGATTTTTCTCGGAACGTTCGAAGCGTAGTTTGCTTTCCGGAGCGGTCATTTCTTTTAAAAGTCCGGATAGGCTGGTCGTGGCACGACAAATGGTGGTGTCAGCCGCTCCATAATAAATATGCAGATCGTCTTTTTCGACGTAAGCGCCGGACGGAAAAATGATGCCCGGCACCATGCCATAGTGTTCATATTCTTCTTGAGCAACCATCAACGGTGTCGTCGTGCGGCCAATTATTTTTTGCGGATTTTCTGGATCAAGCAGAACGGCTTCGATTCCGAAAACTTGCTCCGCTCGTCCGTAATGATAGATATGGGCATAAATCAAAAGCCAGCCTTTGTCTGTCTTGATGGGGCTGGCGCCGATTTCGACATGGTCGCCCTCCTGTTTGTGCAGATTCAAGACATGTTGAGGCAAGGTGTTATACCAATTGTCCCAATATTTTTCCGACCACATATCGCTTTCATTTTCAAATGCCGCCAATCCGATGGATGTCGGAGGTTGATCGGTGTTAACACTCAGAAGTGCCATCATTTTTCCGTTGATTCTCTCCGGGAAAAGCGTCATGGC
>JAJYJP010000049.1:2384-6471 GCA_021789395.1 bacterium
CGCAATTCTCCGTCTCGAATAGTAACGCCGGCCGCGTAAACGATGCCGGGTTTACCGTGATTTTCGTAATAAAAATCTGGTTCAAGGACGGGCGCGTTGGCTCGAGCGATAATTTTTTCGGGATTATTCAGATCGAGCAGCATGACACCCACTTTGTATTTATGATTTTCGTGGTCATTCGCATGGTAGAAAAGCAACCAGCCGCGGTCGGTTTTGATCGGGGGCGGCCCGGCGCTTCGGACATGTTTGTGCCAAGTGATGCGGCGGTCCGGAATTTTTTGCGGATCGGGGCTTTCAAATTTTCTTTTAGAGAGTTCTTTTAAATCGTCGATGTATTCAATGCGGATACGATCGTCGGAGTCGCCGATGATGCTGTGCAGTACGGCAAACTTTCCGTGCATTTTCTCCGGGAACAGCACCCAATTTTTGTCTCGGTTACTGTGCGAGATAACATACGGTCCGTCCCAGTTATTAAAGCGCTTGGCGAGGAAATCTTCTTTGGAAATGGAAATGAAGCCGACGCGCAAGACCCAGCTTTCGAACATGTTGAAAGTGACATAAACGGTGTCTTCGATTTCTACCATGCGAGGATCTTCATAGCCGCCCCAGCTTCCTCCGGACGGATAGATGACTGGCGAGTATGTCTGGTTCGCAGTCGCTCTTAAATCGCGGTCGACGTAGACCGGGTAAGGAAGGCGCTCATCAAATGCCAGGCCATCTTTGCTTGAAGCGTAACCGAACTGGGATTTTCCGTCTGTTCCGATAGCGCGATAAATCAGATGGGTCCGGTCTCCTAAATGCAGCGCGGCCGGATTGAAAGTGGCGACCGCCTCCCAAGCGTTTTCTTGGCGCGGTGCCAAGATAGGATTTTTGTGGGAGCGGATTAAGGCGGGGTGTTCTTTTTCTTTGATTTTTTCTTCAATTCTTTTCTTATGGGATTTCGAAACTTGCATTGCTGCGTACTGGAGAGTTTCTAGGAAAATATCTCCGCCTTCCGGTTGGAAGTAGGCGATAAATTTTTCTTTGGTCGGGACTATGCCCAATACTTGGACTTTGTTAAAATGACGATCCTCCGGTTGCTTCCAAAGAGGATATTCCGAACGCCATAAAACGTTTTCCGGATCATCTTGGTCGATTACTGCGGCACCCAAGCAAAGTCTTTTCTGCTCGTTACGGGCGGAATAGAAAAGTACGATGCCTTCCTCTGAAAAAAGCACGTGCGCCACCTGCAATGAGCTGTGGTCAAAATGGCTTTTGCGCGGTTTCAGGATAGCTTTTTCAAAAATGTTCCAGCGTTCCAAGTTTCGCGACCAAGCCACTTTGATGGAGCCGTCTCCGAAATAAAGGATGCGTTGTTTTTCAAACGAGTATTCCGGAACGACCATGCCGAAAGACGGGATGTCTTTTATGCGGCCGGTTTTTTTCCAGGAGTAACCGTTTTTTGAAATGGCGCCATAAAGAAAAATATCCGCACCTTTCTTTTTGGCATAAGTGAGAAAAAAATTTTTTTCGGATAATTGAGAAGTTGCCAGCCTGACAAAGTTGTTGGGGTTTTCAGATTTACCTAATGCGGAAGAAAGTTTAAAGTGTTCGCGGACATCAGAAAAATTCAATCCGTCGCGACTTTTTTTGATACGGAAGCCTTCTTTTTGGGACGGATCGGCATAAATTAATTCGGTTTCTTTATTTTTAACCCTTATTTCGAAACCATTTATGGGTGTTTGTTTTTCCATTACAATTTTTATATTTAAAAATTTTTTTACTAAAAATTGCTGGGTAATCGTTTGTAAAATGATCGCAAGCTAGTTATTCCAGCCACGATTTGGCTGCGCTCTTAACTGTTCGGTCTCATCCGGACGGTTGAAATCATCTTCAATGCGAAAAGTGGTGCCTTTTTCCGGACTGGAAACTTCCAAAATAACACTGTTCTCCAAGGATTCGATGCGATGAATCGTGCCAGGTTCAACAGTGTATCCGGAATAGGTAGCCATATCAATTTTTTCCAGAGAATTTTTGTCTTTGCCTAACCATAACAAGGCTTTGCCGCTGAAGAGACAAAGCGTTTCTTCTTTTTCGCTGTGGATTTGCAGCGAAAGCCGCTTATTCGCATCTATGAAAAGAATTTTTCCAACCCGGTCTAAATTTTCCGGCACATAAAGAACTTCTTTTCCCCATGGTTTTTGGACGGTTTTTTGAAAGTTTTTTTCCGAATCGTCGTTCAACATGATATTTTTTATATTTATATTAATGAAGTGTTTTTATTATAACACAAAATTAAAAAAGTGAATAAGTCAAATTCTGATGCGGAAGGGGTGAGATTCGAACTCACGGTGGACTTTCATCCACGACAGTTTTCAAGACTGTTGCCTTAAACCACTCGGCCACCCTTCCTGATCGTTTGCTTTCGCAAACAGAAAAACTACAATTTATCATAACAACTAGGAATGCATTTGTAAATATGGTAGTATAGTAAACGTAAACGTGTAAAAATAAATTATGTACGTGGACGGTTTCAAACAAAAACAAAACGAAAAGGAAAACGAGAAAGAAAGGAAATTGGAAGATTTTTTTTCCAAAAAGGAAAAGCCGGTGGAAATAGAAGTGCCTCAGGAAGAATTGATTGAAGAAAATTTCAACGATGTCCTGTTCCATTGGCAGGCGCCGGAATATGAAATGATCAGAGGGGACAGAAAATGGTATCTTTATCTTTCTTTGGTTTTAATCGTCATCATCGGCTACGCCGTTTTTACCAACAGTCCGATTATGGCCATTACTTTTATTCTAATCGGAGTGGTTGAATATATTTACATCAACAAAGAGCCGAGGACGCTGACGTTTAAAATAACGCCGGAAGGAGTGTTTGCCGGCAACGAGCTGTATCCTTTTGAAAACATCAAGTCTTTCTGGATCTTTTACGAGCCGCCGCACGTCAGGGTGATCAGTTTGCACACTAAAGGCCATCTTCTTCCGTATGTGCATATTCCGGTCCATGACGAGGATCCGGTCAAGGTGCGCGAAATCCTCCTGCAATATCTGCCAGAGGAAAAGCATGAGATGCGTTTTGTAGACACTCTTGAAAGATTACTTAGATTGTAGTAAGCTTATTTAATGTCGAACGCGCTTGTAGCTCAGTGGATAGAGCGTCTGGTTGCGGTCCAGAAGGTCGCAGGTTCGATTCCTGCCAAGCGCACAACAAGCAAAAAACGGCCTAAAGCCGTTTTTTGTTATGTGGGAAACTTGGAAAGTTAGAAATCTCTTCTTCCTCCACCAAAATTATTTCCTCCACCAAATCCTCTTCTTGGACCTCGGTCTCTCATTCTTTTTTTATTGCATTCGTAGCAATAAAGTTTTCCGTAGGTTCCGTCTTCTTTTTGAGTAGGTTCAAAAGGAAGCTGAGTGATAGCCGCTCCACATTCTGCGCAGGTAATTCCCAACGCGGTAATGTCGAACATTTGTCTCTGAGGACGGTTATTGTCTTGATAAGCCATTTAAGTATAGTCACCTCTCTTTCTAGCGGTGTCTCGCCGAAGCCTGGAAAGGCGGGGCGGACTCCATATGGTGACTTACTTCGATAGCTTATCTAACTAATGACTAATTGAAACTAATTGATACACTAACTAAAATATTCACCTTCCGGGAGTTTAGCACAGAAAAACCAAAAAGTCAATTGCGGCTTGATAATCGGAAATTAATCTGATATTGTGTATATTGTATTGGAGAGGTGGCTGAGTGGTCGAAAGCGGCACACTGCTAACGTGTTAGCCTTTAACCGGGCTCCAGGGTTCGAATCCCTGCCTCTCCGCAGCGACCATTTTTTATCGTGTATATTCAAACAGTTGCGAGAAAGTGGCGATTCGAAACCAATCTATGAATTCAGAAAATATAAAATCAAACTGGTCGAAACACGGCTTGATCAAAGTGCCGGAAATAACTGCCTTTTTTTGGATAATTAAAGTCTTGACGACCGCCATGGGCGAAAGCACGTCTGACTATATGGTGCATGTCATGAATCCCGTCATCGCCGTAGGTATCGGAGGCGTCGCATTCGCAATTGCTATCATTCTCCAATTTTCAGTGAAAAAATATA
>JAJYJP010000050.1:0-3469 GCA_021789395.1 bacterium
GCTGGACCGCGGATATTTCTTTATTCTTAAGTTTTTCGTGCAGCTCTTTGATCATTTATTACAATACCGATTTGACTTTATTATAATTATCTTTTCTTTCCGGAAATAATTTTACAATTTTATCTTTATCGAAAAAATCTCTTGCTTCGTCCTCGCGCGTGACGTTTTCAATTCCGGAAATATGGGCGGTCGGTTCGACATTGGAAATGTCGATCCTTTCCAGCTGTTCCACCCAGCCCAAAATCGACGACAAATCCGCCGAAAATTTTTCGATTTCCGCCTCGTCCACACCGATTCGAGCCAGTCCGGCAATATGCCTTACTTCGTCTTTTGAAAGCATAAATTATTTTATCATTTTTTTAAATTCCTCTTCATCGATGATTTTCACCCCTAATTTCTTCGCTTTATCATATTTTGATCCCGGATTTTCTCCCGCCAGGACAAAATTAGTCTGTTTGCTCACCGAAGAAGAAACATTTCCTCCTTCTTTTCTAATAATATCTTTTGCTTCGTCCCTTGTAAAGTTTTCCAGCTCGCCGGTCAGAACAAAGGTCAGTCCTTTCAATTTCATTTTTTCTTCTTTTGGCAATTCCGCCACTATCACTTTCACACCCAACTCCTGCATCTTTTCTAAGAGTTCCAGATTCTTTTTGTCATTAAACCACTCGAACAAACTCTCGGCCGATTTTTCTCCGATACCTTTGACCCTTCCCCAATCTTCCGGTTTGATTTCCGAAAAATATCTGATGATGTCTGACAAATTTTTAATTTTTTTTGCACTGAGTAGATCAAGATTACGCTCGATCAAAACGCCCGTTTCTTCTCCGACATGCCTGACTCCGAGGGCAAACAAAAATTTTGCAAACTCGATAGTTTTGCTTTTTTCAATCGCCTCGACCAGATTCTGCGCCGATTTTTCCGCAAATCTTTCCAGTGGCTCCAAATCGCCCTTGGTCAACTCAAAAATTTCCGCCACATCAGAAATCAATCCTTCATTCATCAACTGCTCGACGATCTTTTCGCCCAACCCTTCGATATCGAATCCCTTTTTAGAAACGAAATGGATGATATTTTCCCGCTCAATGGCAAAACATTTTTTATTAAGACAATAAGTCGCCGCTTCGCCCGGTTTGCGCATGACCGGACCGCCACAGATCGGACAAGTCTTGGGCATATGGAAAACTCTCTCTTTGCCGGTACGCAAATTTTTTAAAACTTCCACCACCTCCGGAATCACATCGCCCGCTTTGTGCAAAACGATCGTATCGCCGATGCGGATATCCAATCTTTTGATTTCATCTTCATTGTGCAACGTCGCCCGACTGACGGTCGAACCGGCCACTAAAACCGGACGGAGATGCGCCACTGGCGTAAGGGCGCCCGTTCGTCCCACTTGCACTTTAATATCTTCCACGACAGTCGTTACTCTTTCCGGCGAAAATTTGTACGCCACGCCCCAGCGCGGCGATTTGCCGGTATAACCCAAGGCTTCTTGGATCTTGCGCGAATTTATCTTAATAACCACTCCGTCAATGCCGTAATTCTGTTTGTCTTTCTTATGGATCCATTCCTGATAGAAATTTTCGACCTCTTTGATCGTCTTGCATAATTTGTGTTCCGGGTTCACGTTAAATCCCAACTTTTTCAATTGGTCCAATTCTTTCATCTGCGTTTCCGGAAATTTCCCGTCGGTCAAAAGATCGATATCATAAATGAAACTGTCCAAATGGCGGGAGGCGGCAATTTTCGGATCGAGCTGGCGAATGGAACCGGCGGCGGCATTCCGGGAATTGGCAAAGAGCGGTTCGCCTTTTTTAGCACGCACGTCATTGATTCTTTTCAACTCTCTTTTGGAAAGCCAACACTCGCCTACAAAAACTCCGGAAATATTTTCAGACAGTTTCAGAGGCAAACTATAAATCGTTTTTAAATTTTCCGTCACGTCTTCCCCAATCACTCCGTCACCCCGCGTCGCGCCCTGGACAAACAATCCGTTTTCGTAAGTCAGAATTATTTTCAGCCCGTCGATCTTGATTTCCGTGACGTATTCCAATTTTTCCTTGGCGATTGCCGGAATCTTTTCTTTCATCCTTCGCACCTTTTCTTCCCACTTTTGCAAATCCTCAAAAGAAAAAACGTCATCGAACGACCACTGTCGGACGGCGTGGCGCACTTTTTTGAATTTCGCGAGTGGTGCTCCGCCGATTCGCTGAGATGGAGAATCCGGAGAACGCAAATCCGGAAACTGTTCTTCCAAACCTTTGAGCTCGGACATAAGCGATTGGTAAACTTCATCGGTCACTTCAGGTTTGTCGAGGACATGATATTCGTAACGCAAGCGATTGATTTCTTGGGAAAGCTTGGCTATTCGTTTTTTTACCTCATTTTTATCCATATTAAAATTATACAATTTTCAAGCCAAAAAAGAAAATCCGGAAACCGCTTCCGAATTTTCGAATGTTACATATAAGAATAAACTAATTTTCAATGCAACGGACAGAATAACCATAAGCGCGCGCGTAATTATCAAAAGTAATTGTAGATGAATTCAAACACACGCCATCAGCATTTGAACTATTTGGAGTGTTTGACCAATACTGACCAACAGATCCTAGATCATAAAGAGTTCCACTAATTTGACCACGCCATCCAGCCAGAGTCAGTTTCAAAGGCGAACCATAAGCAGTAGCGGCATTGGAAATATTTAGAGCTGAAAAAATTGACATCCACTCTGGGTTTGTAGGCACATGCCAACCAATCGGACAAGGATTATTAATATAACCACCAGCAGCTCCCCATAAATTATTATTTGAAGGATTGAGCCAATCATAATTATATGCTAAAGTACTCGTTAAAAAATTTGAACCAGGAGTCAACGAAGAACTTGGACCAGCTACCGCAGTACTATTGGGCTTCTGGTGGCCATCAGCACCGCGTCCCCACTGAAAAAGCCAGCCAGCGCCAGTCGTATCGCCACCAGCAACAACTTGATTTGTCGATGTTGCCCCTAAATTTTCTTCCATCCAGCATTGTTTCGTTTGCGGAATGTACACAGTGCCATAAGTGTAAAGCGTGCCATTAACGGTAGCCGTCACATTGCCTCCACACACAAACCCCACCGGCGCTTTAATCGACCGCTGATCCGATCCGGAAACTCCGATAGATTTCACATTTTGCAGCAAAGAAACATTTTGCGTAGAGTTACAATCAACAGCACTATCATTAGCTCCTAACAATTGGATGTAAAATTTTCCGTTGGCTGTTTGTCCAATTATTTGTCCGCTACTGCACAAAAAACCCATAGAAGTTGCCAATGAATTCACTGTCGCGGAAGGATTGCTTTTGATAGCCTGCAGCACCGATTCCACTCCCGAATCCGCTATCTGATACGCCTGATCGGAACTGTTCGAGCCGATCGAGGATTTCATTTCCTGAAGAGAAACCATCGCGATGCTCAAAGCGGCCATTA
>JAJYJP010000050.1:3569-6439 GCA_021789395.1 bacterium
TTGCTGCTCATCCGGATATTTTTCGCCATCAATTCCATCGCGGTGCGCGCGTCTTCCATGTCTTGCTGGATCGTTTTCGTTTCCTGGCGCACCTTAACCATCTGGACAAAACTGGCAATGACAATTGTCGCCACGATGGAAAAGATGAAAAGCGACACCAGCATCTCCACCAATGTAAATCCTTTGTGTTTATAATTTTTCCTCAAACTGTTTTTCATTTGTTTTATTTTTTAATTTCCATTGCCGCCCCAAGTAGTTAAAGTGACTTGGACAAAAACACATTTATTGGCAACACTGCAAGTAGCTGGCATGCTACCGCTCCAAGAAACTTCACTGGTGACCACGAGGTCATTTGGATCCGGATAGCGCAAATCTATCTCCCGCATAAATTTAGTTTTTGTTCCGGATGCATTGCCATCATAAAAGCCGCCATCTAAGTATAGCTGTTGAGATGCATTACATTTTATCTGACCACCAGTTGCATAAGTATAATTATAGTAAATATTGCAATTATTATATTGAGTTGTTGATGAACTGGAATTAGTAGAGGAATTATTTGGTAAATAATCAAAAGTTCCATTTGGGTCTCCGCTCGCCCAATTATTGTCCCGAATATTCCGGATCAGTTCCACTCCCTCCTGCGCCAATTCGCCCGCAATAATTTGGTTCTTGCTGTTTATCGACTGTTCCAGACCGGAAGAGATAAGCTGGATGGCTGCCAGCAGTCCGACCGTAAAGATAAAAACCGAAATGATCGTTTCCGCAAAGGAAAAGCCTTTATGGTTACTTGAAAATTTTTTAAATATTTGTTTCATGCTTTATATTGTATTTCATGATTTTAATTTTCCGTTATCGAACCGCCTGAATTGACGGTTATCGTCTTATTGTTCGATGAACCCAGGTCGAATTGGAAAGTTTTGGCAGAAAATCCCGTTCCTGACGAATCATACATAATTCCGTTGGGGACGGTGAAATAAATTTCCGTAGGCGTAAAATCAGTGGTAAGCGGATTACTATTAACGGAAGCGATTGTTACGCCATTATCCAAGGAATAAGCTTCTGAGGAACTGAGATTGCCAGCAGTATAATTTGTGTTCGTCTGATCACAATCATTTCCAGACTGCGGAGTTACATCAAATATTTCATAATTGGTACTGTTAGTAAATCTAAACCCGAACCCGCACGGCGTTGTGCCATTCACTGCTTTCCCTTGCAGCGCGTAGCTTTGCGCCAATTTTATGGCGGAAGCCACTTGGCGTTGGGCGTCCGTCAGGGCCGAAGGCGATTTTTGGTTTTGCAAAACGCCGAAACCGATCGCCGTCATGATGCCGATGATGGCAATGACAACCATCAATTCTATAAGCGTAAATGCGTTATATTTTTTTTGATATGCCTTCATTTAAAATCTAAATAATGACAAATACCAACCGACGATCGGTACGTAAAAAAACATTGCGATCAAAGTTCCCAACACCAAAAACGGCGCAAACGGAATCTGACTTTTCATTTTTTTCTTCTTGGCCAAGATCAAAATTATTCCCACCACTGCACCAATGAAAAACGACAGAATCAAAGCCAGCAAAACTTGCGGCCAGCCCGTCACTAAGCCAACCAGAATCGCCAGAAAGGCGTCTCCCATCCCCATCCACTTTTCCCGGGAAGCGGCAGACAAGATGAAGAAAAAGAGGAACGCGACCAACGCCGCCAGAACGGCAGAATAGATATGCAAATCAAAAACGTTCGTGTTTCCTAATTTGGAATAATCAAAAATCAGATTAAAAACGATCGCCCAACCGACCGCCGGCCACAGAACCAAGCCGGGAATTTCCATATTCAACCAATCATAAACAAAAATGGCAATCAGAAAACTGACTATGCCCAGATAATAAAGCGTCGCCACCCAAGTCATCGGATCGGCTGCCACGAAATATCGCCAGCCGATGAACGTAAAAATTGCTCCAGTGAAAAATTCCACCAGCGGATATTGCAGGGAAATTTTTTGCTTGCAATAGCGACAGCGGAATTTCAATAAAATGAAACTGATCAGCGGAATGTTGTCATACCACCGGATGATTTTTTTGCAATGCGGACAATGCGACCGTTCCCAAACGATATTTTCGGCCGTCTTCAAACGATAAACTACCACGTTCAAAAAACTGCCGATCGCCAGACCGAGGATGAAAAAGATTATGAGCGTTGTTATCATTTTGTTTGAATCATTAATGCTTATTGTCGCCCCCGCACCAACCTTGCTTCTTCAAAGTTGGTATGGGAGCTTGCCAATTTTTCAAAAATGCAAGCATATGCAATTGCATTCTTAGGATTGGCAAGCAAGAAATGCAACAAAACGACTAACATCCGGTGTATGTTGTTGATTGCTCTGTAACTACTGCTTTTGTACAGCCGCCAATTGCAGAAGTAGGAGTTACATCAATTTCAGGAGCAGCAGAACTACAGTTAGTGGTATTATTGCTATAAGTTACGGATGTGCCATTAATGGTTGATGGCAAAGTTGCTTGTACAGGTATGCTGCATAAATCGCTGCCAGCGATTGTATTTATAGTATTTGAAGATGTACTACAGCATTCTACTAATGCCGCGGCAAGACTGGATGATGTTGATTTGAAGGAAGCAGCATTAGCTTTATCCCTCGCACTATTCAAGCTCACCAACACGATCGACGCCAAAATGCCGATGATGGCAATGACGATCAAAAGTTCGATAAGGGTAAACCCTTTCTTGCTTTTGCATCCTTTTTTCTTGCTAACTTTTTTTGTCGATTTTTTTGTTTTTTTCATATTTTCACCTGCCTTTCTAGTATTTATTTTATAACTGTCCCGCGATATTATAAATCGGCATAATAATCGAAA
>JAJYJP010000051.1 GCA_021789395.1 bacterium
AGATTGAGTTCTATCAGCCATAATATCACCTCCTTCTTTAGTTGATTTTAATTTATTAATTTATTAAAAAATATGCAATTTTTATTACAAATCCTTTACTTCTTTATTTCTTTCTATTTCTATTTCAATTCAGTCTCCCGCTTGTTTGCCACTCCCTATAATTACTACAATTTATCAGCGGTCGCCTCAATTCCGGCTTAACGCCGGAGCAGATAAACGACCAGTAGGATCAGAGCGCCCCACCAACCCAGATCGGAAATTATAAAGCTTATAGTTATTTTTTTCTGTAGCTCTGTCGGCAAAGTTTCTGTCGCCTTTCCTTCCTTTTCCTGTTCCAGCAAAAACGGACTGACTCGAAATGAAAGAAAATAACCATTAGCAATAAGAATTATTGCGATCACAGCCTGGACCAGCGGAATGCCGATAAAATTCGAGCGGCGGTAAAAAATTACTCCTCCAATGATTGCCAGAAAGACGCCCGCCCAGATGAGCGGCTTGGTGATCTTATGCGCGCGGATAGTCGCCTCGGTCCAATAAGAAGATTTCCGCCCCAAAAGACCGTGAAATTCAATGACAGTCACCGCCCCCAAACCAACAACAAAACCGGCAATGAATAAGAACAGGCCGATAAAATTCAAGAAATCAAATGGGATGTCCGCTGCCATACTCTTAGTACAACGGACAAGCTAGCTTTTGAACCAAAAAACCGAGAATCCGAATCAAGAATCAATTTACCAAGTTTTCTTTCATTTTTTTTGACAGATAAACATTGCCCCGGTAGTCGAGAAACAGCGCCTTCAAATCGTTGCGATCGGCAAAAGCCAGACCCTTTTCTTTGCCCATCAACACCAGCACTTTGGCCCGCCCGTCGGCTTCGACCGTTTTTTCTTCAATTACCGTGACTGTTTTTATATCGAAAGAAAATTTTTCCGGATCTTTGGGATTGACCAAGTGATGAAATTTTTTGTCTCCGATCGTCCAACGCTTCCGGCTGATTCCTGAAGTCGCAATCCCTTGGTTTTTTAATTTCAGCATCAGCCGGTCATCTTCCAGACCCTCGATTCCAATCCGCCAATTTTGGCCCTCTTCATTGGCACCTTCTGCAAACATATCGCCGCCGGCATCCACGATAAAATTTTGAAATCCTTTGTTTTTAAGATAACCGGCTGCTTCATCCACGGTGTAGCCTTTTGCGATGCCGGTCGTGTCGATCCTCTTTTTTGCCATGACTGTTTTCCTTTCCTTATCAATGATAAGATCGTCGGCCAGATCGTCTTCTATTTTTTCCAAAAAAATTTCTTGATCTTCCGGACCATTGAGGTTATTGCTTCTGAAGTCTTTATCATAGCCGATGCGTTCAAGATTTCCAATCACTCGCGGATCAAAATAGCCTTCGGAAATCTTGTTAAACTTAAGACAAAATTCCAGCACTTCCAGCATTTCCGAAGAAATTTTCATCTCTTTTCCGATATTCTGATTGATCTTGGATAGTTCACTATCCGTCCGGAACCGGCTGAAAATTTTTTCGTTCTTGTCGAATATTTTTTTGATTTCAGAAAAAGCCTCTTGCGCCACGTCTTTCTTTTCTAAAATAATGTCTACAGACACGTCTGTACCCATCGCCCGGAATTCAGTTTTAAAAATTTGGTCACTATTGTTCATGAAATATCTTAGATCAGTTAGGATGTTTTCGTTGTCTTACTGGAAGACTTGGAAGTGGTAGAGCTGCTTGTCGTAACCGGAACCACCTGCGTAATCACTTGTCCGGGAACCACGGTTTTGATGGTAGTAGTTTGAGAGACGTCCGTCAATGGAGAATGCGCCGCCTTGTTCAAGACAGTGTCTCGAGCCGAACTTATTTCATCCTGGATAGCCGCTCCCGGATTGGAACTGTTAGGATCGACAGCCAGATCATTCTGAATATTGGCTAATTTTTCGTTGCCATCTTCCACTTTTATTCCCAAAGCGAAAATGGCCAAAGCAGACAAGCCTGACAGCGCAATAAGAAACTTTTCGAATTTATTTTTCATTGCCATATTGATTATTCTGCAGCATTCTGAAGCGGAGTAGGAGCTTTTTTAAATTTTTTCACTATCACCGCAACCAAACTGCTTAAGTATATCATTACCAATATAAACGCGGAAAACAGAAAAGCGCTGCCGACATAAAAGTTATTATTAATATCGGTTCCATTGATATAGCCATGCGCCACCACAAAAATGAAAGCCACTGGATTCAAGAAATGCAGAATCCGCCACGCCCAGTGATTCATGTGCGTCCGTAAAAAAGAAGTTATGACCATGATTATCATCATATAAAAAGCCATGATGCCTAAGCTCATGTAAGTCGGATTGACCAGTGCAGTGTGTGAATAAAACGGAATCGCCACTTCTTTTATACTCAAAGCGAAACTGCCGTGAAAAACAAAACTCGTCCCGTGCACCAAACTCCAAAAGACCGCCATCACTGCCATAAAAGCATGCAAATCAAAACTGTAGATAGGCAAGATGAACTTTTTTAACAAAGGATTGCGGATTGCCAAACCAAGAAAAACCGTCAGCCAAAGAAAAACGTACCCGACCATGCCGGATGCTCGCGAAACGTACCAGACCCAGGGAGTTCCGCCGTTCAGATTCTTCAGAATTGCGTCCATCTGTTGCGTGGAATGGCCCGGATAATCGTTCGCATCCAGCGGGTTGGTGCCGGCCAAAATTTCCGCGCCGTCCAAATAGCCGTCGCCGTCCGAATCCGGATTGCCCGGATCAGTGTGGTAAATCTGAATTTCGCCCTGATCGGTCAAACCGTCCAGGTCACTATCTACGATTACCTGTCCATGATAATCAACTTTTTGACCCGTTCCGGGAGCACCGATGTGTTGCAATTCGGCAGGAGTTTCATATTGGTCGTCAATTCCGTCCAGATTGACATCTTTAACGATAAAATTCTCGTTGATCGTCGGGTGCGGATCCACGTCATCAAATAGCCCGTCGCCGTCGCTGTCATGACGGGTTACTGTCGTAACGATCTGCGTCACAGTGGGACTGAGTTTTGTGGTAATCGTTTTGGTCTCCGCTTTCTGCGCTTTATCATGGGAAGGATTAGTATCGATAACCTGAAAGTGGCCGTCATCCGACTCACTGCCATCGTCCGCATGAGCATACCTATTCATACGCACGATCAGAAAAAGCGCCAAACTAAAAATCGCCAGACTCGCCAGGATAATTGAAAATATTTTTATTTTTCTTTTTCTCATCCCGAAAAATTGCAAATACTTAACCTCTATTTTTTCATTATACCAAAAAACCCCGCATGAAGCGAGGCTGGAAAAATTTTTTCAAAATTACGGAACGCGAAAAACAAAGATACTTGTACCGAAACGCGCGACCAGATGGCTTCCTAAAATTTTTACCCGGCTGTTACCGCGATCGAACTGATACTCCTCCGCCGATATCGCCACTAATGATCCGGACGGCGGCAAGGGTTGTTGCATGACATTATAATTCTGATAGTTGTTGCCCAGATAATACTCCAAAGGGTAGCTGGTGCCCGGCAAATCGGCATATATATGGTCGACATTGTTCTTTTTGAGCCAGGCGGCCAATTTTGGGATATCCTGTACGCCCCAATCATAGTTCGAGTCGGTCGCAATATTATAGCCATTGGCCGTTCCGCCGACAAAAATATTGTAATAACCGAGATAATTCGGGAAAGAAAAAATAACAGACAGCACGATCGCGATCATGGTGACGAGAAAAAGATATTTCGTTTTTATATTTCTAAAAATTTTTCCGTCCCAATAATTGTCCATAAAGCGCGCCACCAAAAGCGTAATGGCAAAAATGATCGGCAAAATATAGCGGATCCCCAGCTGCAATTTGTCAGTAAACGCCAGATAAGAATACAGCACGATGAAAACCAGCAAAAGAAAAGACAAGGGTATCTGCAAAAATTTCTTAAAATCTTCCCGCCACCGGCGTCGCCCATCTTTTTTTAATTTTGCAAAGAGCCAGACAAGCGCCCCGGTAAAAGTCAAAATTAAAAATCCTGCCGATAATTTTGCAACAAACATGACCGGAAAATAGATCGGGCCAGCCCCTTGCGACCCATAGATGTGGCCAAGAAAATAGATTTCCTGCTGTGATTGCGACAATCTTGTCGAAAGCATGGAGATACTGACAAAAAACTCCGATATTCCCTTCGCAAAAGAATTGTCAAAAAAAGCGATGGGGATATGCGCAGTCACCCAGTGATAGATGCTCGTCGGGAAATGTTCGCTCATCTGATAAAGCACATCGGATGCAGACATGTTCCAGCTTTGGAAAGCATAGACCGAAGAAACAAGCAACGCAGCCAGAACAAATATCCCGGCGAGATTGAGGAAATATTTTCCGATTTTTCTGCCCGACCAGCCAAAGACCGAAACATAAATCAAACCTCCTAAAAACAGTAACGGCAAAAGGACAAGCGAAGAAAGTTTCGTCATGAGCGCCAAAGCCAGAACGATTCCGGTCAGGAAGGAATATTGCCATTTCCTTTCTTTAAGATAGATAGCAAAAAAAACTACAGTGATCATTTGCAAGACTGAAGACATAAAATCCATATCAACCAATGATCCGTGAGCGATATCAAGTTGGGAAAAAACCAGCAGAAATGCCCCCAGAAGTGCCGCCCGCCTTCCCCATGCCTTACTGACAATCAGATATAAGATGAAAATAAAGAGAGCGTTGAAAAAAATGACAGAAAACCGCGACCAGAAAACAATAAGATCGGGGTTGTTTTGCGGATTAAATATGAAAACTCGACCCAAATCCCAGGAATCATCCTGTTTTTCCAAATTGGTCGAATAGTCAAAATTCTGCGGCGGAAATTGGTTCCAGGCATAGCCTACCGGAAGATTGGCTGTCGGTGAGATTGTCGGAAAAACCGGATGCATTATAACTAATGGCAGCGCGGCGATATCCTTGACAAGCGGCGGATGACCGGTATTGATAAAATAACGGTGCGTTTGGAAATAATAATAGCCTCCGGTGATGTGCACCAGTTCATCCGTCGTGACGGCGTTGCCGCTATATTTCAGATTCGCCCAATCAAATCCTTCTGCGGAAAAAAGCGCGAGAAAGAAAAAAACAACGCACAACAGCCCTGCCAAAAAAGTCTTGCTCCTCATAAATGTTTATGCCTCATTATACACCATTTACCTATTTTATTAAACGACCGCGAAAAGCTTTTGGAGGCAAAACAAAAAACCGCTTTCGTCCGCGGTTTTTGATTTTTTAATTGAAATAATCCTTTCTTTTTGTCTGTATTTTGAAATAAGGGTTAAAAGCAAACTTATGGAAAATAAATCCGACTGGCTGAAAATTTTAATCAATCTGGGGACATCCTTGGCGAACTATTCGAGATATTCGCTCGTTGCGGCAACTCGGAGATTGCAAAGAAGAATCATCATGAAAATATCAGGTGCCGTCACTTCCCTGCTTGGTCTGCTTTTTCTCATGTTGGGAATAACATTCCTGATAGATGCGGCCGCAGGAAATATCTGGCTAGGATTTGTCTTGGTCGGAGGCGGAGTCATTTTAATCGGAATATTTTTAACTCGAGCCTGATTCTAATAATTTAAACAAATTTATGGCAGATGAACTAAAAGGAGAACTTAATAAAACTTCCGACGAAGCAAAGAAAAAAGTTGGAGAACAGTTTGAAAAAGCCAAAGAGAAGGCCCAGAAAGTTCGCGAAAAGGCCCGGGTCTATATCCGAGAAAATCCGGAAAAATCCGCATTTATTGCCGCCGGTGTCGGTATGGCTATCGGACTGACCTTAGCCGGCATGGCGGTTACCGGAGCGGTTATGACAAAAAAATGCAATCGATGGTAAGCAGAATCGATTTTGTTATGTTGCCAAAAAATCACGAGAAATTTTTTAAAATTCCAATTAAAAAAAGCAGCGAAGCAAATTCCGCTGCTTTTCAATAATGTCATTACTGAATTGAAACCAGCTGGATATTGAAGATGAGAGTTGCGTTCGGCGGAATCACGCCAGGCACCCCATTCGCTCCGTAACCTAAACTCGGCGGAATCGTCAGCGTCCTCTTCTCTCCGACTTTCATGCCGAGCAGGCCCTG
>JAJYJP010000005.1 GCA_021789395.1 bacterium
GATCCGGTGGGATAAGTTGCTCGAAGCCGGCTCCTGGGGCAAAGCCCGCGAACTTGGGACATTGCGCTTGGAAGGCAAAGACTACATCGTCCAGGACGGCGACGTGATAGAATTCAAGATTTAAGCCTTGACTCAGGATCACTTTTCTGCTAGACTGAGTTTAACCTAAAAAGTCCGATGTTTCTCTCGCCCCGAGCTTGCCAAAGGGATAAGAGAATAAAAATCCGTAAGGTTTGGGCTTTTTACGGATTTTAATTTTTAATGAGCTGAAATAATGCGCTACGAACTATTCTACCTGATCGGATCCTCCAAGGAAGCCGAACTGGAAAAAATCAAAGGAGAAGTAAATAATATCATTACTTCCGAAGGCGGTGTTTTTGAAGAAAAACAGACCGAAGAAAGAAGAAAACTGGCTTACAAAATCAACCACGAAACGCACGGAACCTATATTGCCCAGAGATTTGAATTGGAAAATCCTGAAAAAATCCAAGCCATCTCTCGAAAATTAAATTTATACCCGGAAATCCTGCGAGCGATGACCAGCAAAACTTCCGAGCTGCCCGAACTTCAAACGAAAGAAGAACGGATCAAGGCCAGCGAAAAACGCTCGGAAAAGACCGAAAAAAAGGAAGAAGAAACAAAACCGGAAACGTCCAAGGAAGAAAAGAAATCCGGAGGAGAAGACATTGATAAAAAATTAGAGGAAATACTAAACATATAACATAAAGCGTGCAACATACAACATAGACGTACTTGTTCCATGTTATATGTTAAATGCTACATGAAATTATGAACGTCAACAAAGTCATCTTGATCGGCCGTCTGACGCGCGATCCGGAAGTCCGCAATACGCCTTCCGGCCAAACAGTGGCCACGCTCAGCCTTGCCACCAACCGCTTTTGGAAAGACAAAAACGGCCAGCGCCAGGACAAGACTGAATTCCACAACGTTGTGCTTTGGGGAAGACTGGCGGAAATCGCAGGACAATATTTATCCAAAGGCCAGGAAACTTTCATTGAGGGCAGGCTGGAGACCAGAAAATATACCGCAAAAGACGGTTCGGAAAGAAGAACAACCGAGGTCATTGCGGAAAACATGCAGCTCGGAGCCAGGGCGCAAGGAGGAGGCACTTCTTTCTCGCCACGCCCAGCCGCCGCCCCAGCACAAGCCTCTACCAACTCCCGAGAACAAGAAGTCGCGGAAGAAATACCAACTATCAACTTAGACGAGGAACAGGACGAAGTCAGAATTGAAGACGTACCATTTTAAACAATCTAATTAATCAAAATAATTATGCAACAGAATTACAATAAAAATTCAACGGCAAAGCCTGAAAAGAAAGTTTGTTACTTTTGTGAAAACAAAATGGACAAGATAGATTTCAAAGATGCTTACCTCCTCAGGAGATTCATGAATTCTCAAGGAAAAATCTATCCGCCAAAACGACACGGCACCTGCGCTAAGCATCAAAGAACTTTGGCTAATGCCATCAAAAAAGCCAGAACTATGGCACTGGTTCCGTTCGTTGTTAAATAAATCCAACACTTATGATAGGATTAAACGAAATTAAAACAGGAAGAAACATCGTGCTCGACGGAACACCTTATTCCGTCCTTTACCACGAGCATTCCAAAACCGGACGAGCCGGTTCTGTCTTGCGCACCCGCATCAAAAATCTTGTAACGGGCGCGGTGCTGGAAAAAACTTTCCAGGGCGCCGATCAGGTAGAAGAAGCCGACGTAACCAAATCTAAAGCTCAATATCTTTATAAAGAAGGAGAAAATTATTCTTTCATGGACAATGAATCTTATGAACAATTTTCTCTTTCGGGAGCCGTACTCGGCAATGCTATTAATTATCTCGTAGAAGGGACTGAAATCGTCGTCCTGAATTTCAATAGCACTCCTATCAACATAGAGATTCCGGTCAAGATGAAACTGAGAGTTGTCGAAGCGCCGCCAGGGATCAAGGGCAATACTGTTTCGACCGGAGGAAAAGTTGTTACGTTGGAAACCGGTATGAAAATTTCCACACCTCTTTTCGTGAATGAAGGCGATGAAATAATCGTCAACACGGAAAAAGGAGAATACGTCAGTCGGGCATAAATTCTTTTCTGATAAAATTAAAAATTCCTCGCAGGAGGAATTTTTAATTTGCTTGTAAATTTTTTAGTGGAATAGTCCCATATTTCCCATGATGGTAACTACCATTAGTGGCATTATAGCAACGAGAATGGCAAAGTTTATTTCTTCCCTTCTCGCGTCTTCTTTTGCCCGTTTTACACAGTGCGGGCACTGATCTTTTTCCATAAGCGTTTTGTTTTAATTATTAAATATAAAAAGCGGGCATTCACCCGCTTTTTAAGCTTATATGACCATTATACACTATCCGGAACAAAAAGTCAACTCAGGCCGCCTGTTCTTCCGCTTCCTTCGCTTTCTTCTTGATTTCTTTAACAACTTCTTTCATTAACTTAGGATCATTCTTCAAGGTAAGTTTGGCTGCTTCTCGGCCGGTCCCCAATTTCACATCTCCGAATGAATATGAATTGCCTTTTTTTAAAATTGTTTCATATTTAACCGCCGTATCCAAAGCATCTCCCGCCGCAGAAATTCCCTCGTTGTACATAATGTCGAATTCCGTCGCCTTAAACGGAGGAGCAACCTTATTTTTTACGATTTTCACTTTTACCCTGTTGCCGACAATCTCTTCTCCTTTTTTGATCTGTGCCGCCCTTCTTACTTCCACCCTGACCGAGGAATAAAATTTAAGCGCGTTGCCTCCAGTGGTAGTTTCGGGATTACCGAACATTACGCCAATTTTCATTCTGATCTGATTGATAAAAATGACGGTGCAATTTGATTTAGCAACGATCGAAGTCAGTTTCCTAAGTGCCTGTGACATCAGGCGGGCTTGCCGTCCGATGTGCTGGTCGCCCATCTCGCCCTCAATTTCGGCTTTCGGCACCAAGGCCGCGACAGAATCAACCACAATCACACTAATCGCTCCCGAGTTGACCAATGTCTCCACAATGTCCAGAGCTTGTTCGCCATTATCCGGTTGAGAAATAAGCAAATCATTGACATTGACACCGATTTTTTTCGCATACTCCGGATCCAACGCATGCTCGGCATCGACAAAAGCCGCTGTGCCTCCGGCCTTCTGGGCATTGGCAATGATATGCAACGTCAGAGTAGTCTTTCCGGAAGATTCCGGTCCGTAAATTTCAATTATCCTTCCGCGAGGAATCCCGCCGATTCCCAATGCCAGATCCAAAGAGATTGATCCGGTCGGGATGGATTCCACATCAACTTTCTTTACGTCTCCCAGTTTCATAATTACCCCTTCGCCGAATTTTTCTTTGATTGAATCAACGACGTTTTCTATTGATTTGTTTTTTTCATTTTTTTCTGTCGCCATTTTTTTATTTTATTTAATTACAGTGATATTATATCACTAATAAATTTTTATGCAAATCAAGACTTGTTATTTTTAGTAAAGGTAACGTCTTGGATCGGACCGGCACCGCCTCCCAAGGCTCCCAGATCTTTGCCGTTAAATTTCACAAATGTCGCATCAGCCTCTCCCGAGTTTATAACAATTTTATTCTGCGCACTGAATGTTTGCGTCGTTCCGGAAAGCATCGTCCCGCTGAAAACCAGATTGCCATCAGATTCTACGCTCAACCACACCGGGCCGGGCTTAACACTAATTTCAACTTCGATTCCCGCGTTGTTCTGCGCCGCATTATTAGATTGTCCGCCTGAAACATTTCCAGAATTGCTATTTGCCGCGACATTACTATCCGGATTGCTGCTCGCTGGGTTTGTTCCGGAATCATTCGAAGCATTTTCACCATTGCCATTGCTATTATTGCCAGATTCTGATTTATCCGTAGTGATGCGATAATCGGCTATGACCGAAAAAGACTGGGCCGTTTCTTTTCCGAATCGATTTACTGCTTCCACGTTGATCGTATTTTCTCCCGATTGCAGTGTGACATTCTCATCAAATCTTCCATCATCATTAACTAAAACAGGCTGTCCGTTAATTGACAACTGCGCGTCTTTATCGGTAACTCCTTCCACCGAGACAGAATTACCGTTTACCATGGCATTCTGCTGAGGATCAAGAACAACTAGCCGTGGCGTACTGGCAAATTGGCCCAGCTCGTGATAAATATAAAACACTCCGGCCAAAAAAAGAATGGTCGTTATGCTGATTACGATTATTTTTGGAGTAAAAACAAAAGAAGAAATATTTATCGGCTTGGGCTTTTTGCCAAAGTCATCCTTCTTTTTGCTTTTGTCCAAATTATTTTTAATGCCCTTCTCCTTTTCGTAAAGTTTTATTAGGACATTTTCATCAACCGCTAGAAATTCAGCGTAACTTCGCAAAAATCCTCTGACATACACATCCACCGGCAGTTTATCGAATCTTCCTTCCTCGAGATATTCCAAATATTTGACCTGGATTCTTGTGACACGAGAAACTTCTCCCAAGCTGATTCTGCGTTCGTTCCTGAGTTTTCTAAGTTTTTCACCAAGCGTCAGCGTCCCGACGCTTTTTTTAATAAAACCGTTCATATCGGAAATTTTTAATTTCAAATTTAAAATTTTAAAATATTAAAAATTTAGTAATTTAAAATTGATTTGAAATTTGAAATTTAGAATTTGAAATTTAAATTTGCCATTTGTCCCGCACAGACTGATCTTCGATCGCGCTGTCATAATTGATCGCCTCTTGCGGCGTATCTTTGGCCGCGTACACTTCGCGCGGCTTGGCGCCATCAGCCGGTCCGATAACTCCGTTATCTTCCAAAATATCCAGGAGCCTAGCTGCCCGCGCATAACCCACCCGCAATCTCCTTTGCAATAAAGAAGCCGAGGCTTTTCCGGCTCGGATTACTTCTTCTTTTGCCGCCCCATAAAGATCGTCTTCTTGGCTGCCATCTCCGGAATCTTTGAAATCCAACGCCGCGCCTTGTGTCGGACTGACAATATTTTCTCCCAATTCTTCTTCGACCTTTTGGCTTTTGATGAATTTAACGGCCTTTTTCACTTCTGCTTCACTCACAAAGACACCTTGAATCCGTTTTGGCTTGGGAGAACTGGAAGAAAGATAAAGCATATCGCCATTGCCTAAAAGCTTTTCCGCGCCGCTCATATCCAAAATGGTCCGGGAATCGATCTGAGTCGCCACCTGAAAAGCGATTCTCGTTGTAATATTGGCTTTGATCAATCCGGTAATAACTTCGACGGATGGTCGCTGGGTAGAAACGATCAGATGGATTCCGACCGCGCGTGCCATCTGCGCCAACCGCACGATCGCGCCTTCCACTTCTTTGCCGTGCGTTCCCATTAGGTCGGCCAATTCATCGATAATAATGACGATATAAGGCAATTTTTCGTAGTCATTCTCCACCGATTCTCCGGTTTCCGGATCGGTATATTTTCTTTTCTTTCCGCTTCGCAATTTTTCGGTGTAAGACAAAATATCGCGCGATCCGGTATCTTGGAGCAAGCGATAGCGGCGTTCCATTTCTCCGACTGCCCACTTGAGCGCGCTGACGACTTTGCCATTTTCCACAATCACATCGCTCAGAAGATGCGGGATACCATTGTACAGCGAGAGCTCCACCCGTTTTGGATCAACCATGATAAATTTGAGATCTTTGGGCGAATTTTGAAAAAGTAATGCCGTAATAATCGCATTAATACCGACCGATTTTCCGGTTCCGGTCGCGCCGGCAATCATCAGGTGCGGCATCTTATCGAGATTGCCAAAAATATAACTTCCGCTAACATCTTCTCCCAACGCCAATGTCAAATTAGATTTCCGATGGGTAAATTCTTCACTCTCCAGAATATCGCGCATCCGGACAATGGCGGAAGATTTATTCGGCACTTCAATCCCGATCAAGGATTTTCCCGGAATGGGCGCTTCGATCCGGATCGGATGGGCGGCTAAAGCCAGCGCCAAGTCGTTTTGCAACGCCAAGATGCGAGAAATTTTGATGCCGACTGCCGGACGAAAACTGTATTGAGTGACAGACGGGCCAGTTTTGATTTCTCCCCGCTCCACTTCGATTCCGAAATTACGCAAAGTCCGCTCGATAATTTCCGCGTTCTTTTCCACATCTCCGCCTTTTGCATCATTTGTTCCTTTTTCCAAAAGATCGAGTGGCGGGAATTGCCATTCGTCATCCGTTATTTCATCCAAACGCGAAGGCGAAGAAAATCCATCGTCATTCTTCTTGGAAACTTTATTGGATTTTTTAGAAGCTTCCGTGATCAATTTTTCATCCACATAGCGATCCGGGCCGTCAACAAATTCGATCTTTCCGATATTGTCTTCGCCGTCTTTATTTTCTTCTTTTTCTTGCTCTTTATTTCCTTCTCCAATTTCTTCCGGCTCGATTGTTTTTTCGTCTTCTTCCTGGCCAGCTTCTTCATCATTTTCCAACTGGACGGGCTCAATTTCTTCTTTCAACCGAGCGACCAAGTTTTCGATAAAATGGACGATTGAAAAATTAAAAGCAACAATAATTCCGACCGAGAAAAGCGCGATGATAACGATAAATCCGCCGGCCCGACCCAAAAGTTTGGTTGCCAAGTACGCGATAGCGTAACCGACGTAACCCCCTCCCGCACCTTCATTGGCAAACTTGGCCATTTTATCAGTATCATAAAATAAATGCATGAACCCGGTGATGCTCAGAAATGCCAAAGTCAGGCCAATAAGTTTCGACACATAAAAAGATGTTTCTTTGCGCAGAATCAATACCACTCCGGCAATAATCAAAAAGATCGGCGCAACCCATTTGGCCCAGCCTATAAAAAGACCGGCGGCCTTATCCAAAAACGCGCCGATCGCACCGCCTTGGCCTAAAAATCCCAAAAGCACCACTAATGCCAGAGCAAACAAAAAAATCGCCACAACGCTCCTTTTTACGCCGCTGGCGAGAGCGGATTGTTTGGATTTAGTCTTTTCCGTTGATTTATTTTCGTCTTGATTTTTTTTCTTGCGACCCATTTTTTATTCGAAGTTAGTTTATATTTCTTCTTTATTTTAGCACAAAAATTGTGCAAATCAAAAACCGCTTCAGAAATCCGAGGCGGTGTTTTAAAGTAGCAATCTGGTCCTTATTTTTCAGAAACTAATCCCCAAATTAAATCAAACTTTCCTTTCTCACTCTGTGCGATTTCTTCACTCTCTATCTTAACCGCCACCAGCTCTTTTCTGGAAGTAAATATGGCTACTGAATTGCCGTAAATTAAAATAAAGCTCGGATGGGAATAATTCTCAGGCAGAAATTTCATTTCTCGCAGTTCTCTTGTATTCCGCTCAGGAGTAAAAATATTGCCGGCTTCTTTTTCAAAAAACAAGCAACGGAATATGATCTTCTTTTTTAAACGGTTAGGAATGTAGTACTCGTCGTCGTATTTTTGGCTTACAATTTCATAAATTCTTTTCAAAGAACCTATGCTTCTGATGATGTTTTCTTTAGATTTTAGCGAATCTTCCAAAATTGAATAATACCCTTCCTCACCTTCATAAACTGTTATTGTTGGTTTAATTTGAGTACCTTTTTGAATAGCTTTGAGTTCTGGAATAGCTTCTTCAATTTCGATCATCTTTCTTTTTAATTGTTCTTTCAAAATTAAGGGATCGGTTGCTACAAACCGCATTCCATTCCGCATCTTGAAACTTCCCATCAAACCTTTTTCTTCAAGGCTTTTGGCGATCAAATACGCCGAGCTACGTTTCAGTCCGGCCTTTTTCGCCATAACTGCCAAAGGCATTTCGCCCATTTCCAAAGCGGCTAGATAAAGTCTGGTTTCTTCGTCTTTTAGGCCGTAATTTTTCAAAACTTGTTTAATGTCCATACTGTCGTCATTTATGACAACATAATATTATATCTTAATAAAATAGTCAATACGTGCTTTAAAATAAGCATTTTAGTTGTGATTTTAACTATAAATTTAATCCAAATAAAAGGACATCGTTTGATTATTTTTTAAAAATCCAGTATCGTACAGTGTTATAAAATAACCCATATCTAGTATCTAAATTTAGCTTATGATTCTGATTTATTCCATTTTTTATGGCATCACAATGAAAATCGCTGATCTCTTAAACGAACACAAACTAATGCTGTTCGAGGAAAGTCAACTTGTTTTCGGATTTTTATGGGGATTTTTTGGTTCATTGATAATCCTAACCGGCGGAGAAACAGTTGCTAATATTATATTAGCTATGAATTTAGCTTTTATAATCAGAAACAGATTAGATTATCCAAATCACCAAGTAGCATCCTCACTTGTCATAATTTCATTTTTGATTGCTTCTCATTTTAATATTAAAATCTTTGTAATTTTTTACGCAATCTTTGCAATTTTTGGATCATTAAAAGATTACACTGGTGATATTTTAAAAAATAACACCGGATTAGCTAAGGCAAGCGAAGCTATGCTTTATTACCCCATTCCAGCTTTTATTTATTCTATTTTTACTGGAAGCTGGATGATCTTTGGAATTTTCGCGCTATATACAATAAGTTATGATATTACGAAATATATTTACGCATTAAAGGGATATAAATAATTATATTAGGAACTTATTGCGGTTCTCTTCTCAATCGAGTTCGTTTCCTTGAAGCGAATTCGACGGAGAAATAAATAGTTCTTTAAAAAATAGGAGGGAAGTTGACATGCATAATTCTGACAAAATCGATTTTTTGAAACTGAAAACAAAAATAGGTTTGGAATTGGCAATAAAAACATGCCTATCAATGGGGTCGGTAGCATTCCTGTTTCAACTCAGACTCGAACCCAAGGACGAGTTTGACTGGGAAGCGCACAAATCCATTGATGCACTAGCGAATGTCCTAAAAGATTCCGCCCTAGAAGAATCATTTTTGGCGGGCATAAAAAAGAGGGGTATTCTATTCTCGTTTGAATTCTGGCGCCTTCTTTGCAACAGGGACATTTTAGAAAAAGCACGCAACTATGCATTGGAAGAAATGCAAAAAGTGGCCAATTCTTGTGGTGAGTGGCGATCTATGTATTGCTCAGCTAACAATGAACATGCTCATGAATCGGCAAAAAGAAACATACTAAGAACAGCGACTTCTTGTTGGGATTGGCATTGGATGCTGAGACGTCTGCCAGTTTCCGAACATGCGTTTGTAATTTCCAAAATGAAGAAGTTGGCAAAAAGTTTTCACGATTTTGACATCTTGCGTGAAAGCGTATCCAAAGACTCAGAGGAGTATCGATATGCGCTGTCTGGCATGAAATCAACAGCGCAATCTTTTGATCAATGGCAACGTCTCCGGATCTATGCGGATGAATCGGATTATCCGCTCATCATCCAAAAGATGCATGATACTGCCATAACTCTTTACAATTTGCACTCCCTCTGGGAATACTCAGGGACTTATCCTGAAATAAGGTCGACAACATGGAAAAGGATGCGGGACGGTAGCTTTGCCTTTTCAAAATGGCAGAGCCTTTACACATTATACTCAACCAAATATCAACCAGAAATCGAAAATCTGTGTCTTGAAAAAATGAAAGAAACTGCCTCTTCTCTCGAAGACTGGTCTGCCCTGCATGAGGTAGCCAAAAACAATCCAGAAGTTCGGTCGTACGCGATTAAAATGATAGCAAAGCTATCGACGGACTGTGAGTAAAAATTACACAAACCCGCCCCGGTAAATCCGAGGCGGTGTTTTATTCACATTTTATAATAAGTACTACTCAATTTTTAAAGTCGTTTAAGGCCAGTTCCGCAGCCCAAGAAGATACTTCGAACTTTTTAGCAACACTATCAGCAATATACGAGTTAACTGTTTTGTCGTCCATACCTTTCAAATTATATATGCCTACAATTTCCTTTCTCGTTTCAGACAGGACTTCTCTTGGTAATAAAAAATGACTGGCAAATTTATTGGCTTGGGTTTCCAAAAAAGAATATTGTTTCTCTGGAATATTAGTTATAAATGAAATAACATCATCGATGCTTCTAACTTTTAAACCTATGAATAAATCTTTATGTAAAACATAATGACCAAGTTCATGAGCGTAAGAAAAATATAATCGGTTAGTATCATCATTTAAATAGCTATCCTGATCAACAAGGATGGATGAGAAATCGGAGCTTATTTGACTATCAACGCCACATAACTTAAAAAGATTAGGAACAGGTATAATTCTTATTTTGAGTTTTATTTCTAATATTGTTTCAATTTTTACAGGAATCTTGTTTCCCCAAAACTTTTTCCTTAAGTTATCAGCCTTATCTTGTATTTTATCAGGACTGACAAAGGGAACTGTAATATTTTTGTATTTCATTTTCTCAGGCGTTCTTTATCAAGTTAATCATATTATCTATTTCTTCTTTGGTCGGCTTTCTGTTTTTTAATGTCCGAAAAAAAGCTGGCAAGGCCGCAACCAATTCTCTTTCTTCCATAATTTCGAACGGAATTATTCCTTGAGCCACGTTAGCCTGGTAAATAAAGCTATCGAACTCTTTACTACCTTTTTTTAAACCTAGCGTTTTAGCCCATAATTCCAGCGCCTTTTTATCGGAAGGTGGGGCAATTTTCCCCCTTTCAATCTTGCTCCAATTACTTGGATCATAATTAACCTTTCGGCACATTTCACGAAGCGTAAATTCTCTATTGATCCGCAGTTCATATAAAAGCTTTCCGAAACTTTTTAAATTTTCCCCTGTTTTCATCTTTTTTATTTAACTTTTACTTTGTGGTATAATTTTACCACATATGTAAATACTGTCAAGTAAACAAAATATTTCAAATATCAAAAGCCGCTCCGGAAACCCGAAGCGGTGTTTTTTTATTTCTTTTTTTCCATCAACTCCGGATACTCAATCGCCATCTGCGTGAACTTGTCCATCTTGTAGATTTCATTTATCTCCACCCGCTGGATAACATCCCGGAATTCAGTTTTCATATCGCGGATCAGGTCACGTAATTTGTCCCGGCTTTCGATCTCAATATCCAGAAGCAATTCCCAGCTTCCCATCCCTTTTACATAGTTGATTATATTGGGATGGACGCTGCAAAATTTATACAAATCATCAATCCGATTTTGATTAAACTGAACAATTTTAAAACAGACGCGATAAAAAAGCAGTCCGGCTTTTTGATAATCGATAGTGTAGGTGATTTTTGTTATCACTCCGTTTTTTTCCAGTTTATTGTAATGTTTGTGCACCAGCCCGACCGACACTCCCAAAATCTTGGCAATTTTAGTGAATTCCATCCGCCCATCTATCAAGAGAAGCGACATGATCTTTCGATCGGTTTCCGAAAGTTTTATCTTCTCGTTCGTCCCTCCGGACACCGCGTATTTCTGGAATTCATTTTCTTTTCCGACCAGATACGTCCGAGGAAATTTAATAAATCCCAATCCCACGAAAATGTCACTCATTGTGATGTATGATCCGTATTTGGAAAAAATATCCTGCAAAATTTCGTTGTGATGGAAAATGTCGCGGCTGATAATCCCTATCATGACATCAGCATAACCATCGGCGCGCTGGATAATCGGAACATACTTGTTCTGATTAAAATCAGCATACATCTCATCTTCTTTTTCCTTGGTCAGCCCGCTGAATTTCAACCAATAACCCCAGAAAAAAGAATAATCGGCTTTATCATAGTCGATGAACGCCCAAAAATGCTTGATGATTCCTTTCTCCATCAGCTGTTCGAAATGATATTTCACTACTTGAGGCGTAGAACCAATTATTCTGGCAATCTCAGAAAAGCTGGCCCGTCCGTCCTTATCCAGCTCAAAGAGTATTTTTTTGTCGAGTTCTGTGAGGTTCATTTTTTAAATTTTATACCTTTTTATCCATTTTAGCACATTATTTAGAAAATATCAAGCTTTCTATTGAAATTTTGTCATTTTAGTTGTATACTAAGCTGTTAAGATGAAAACCTGCCCGCAATGCTTCGCGACAGCGATGCAGGCGGGGCTGAAAAGCAGATCACTTAACACAGTACTTTCAAAATCACCTCTTAAAAGATATATCCTGTAAGTCCTTAATCTCAAATCTATCTTTGACAGAAATGAGAAAGGCAGGGAAAGGAGAAATTACAATGGCCAAGATACTCGTAGTAGATGACAACATCGAAAATCTCAAGGCAGCCATCAACCAGCTCGAACCGGAACACGAAGTAACTACTTGCGGGACAGCCAGTGAAGCAAAAGAGCTCATCGTAAGTGAAAAATACGATGTTGTAATGACAGACGTAATGATGCCCGGGGAAAGAGATGGCCAGGGCCACAAAGGTCAGGAACATATCGGGAAACTGATTCCGATCGGCCTAGTGATTGCCTTGCTTGCCTTGAAGCACGATGTACCTAACATCTACATTGTGAGCGATAGCAATCACCACGATCACCCAATTGCTTGGGCAATGGACTCGCTCAACGGCGGAAACAGGGTTAAGTGTCTTTGTGGATATGAGTGTCCCATGAAAGACAAGACAAAAGATTGGAAAAGATCACTGAATGGAAAAATAAACGATCACAAGTATGGAGGCTTCGAAATATAAAAAAGGTTAACAAACAGCCTGGGCAAGGAAGTTGAATCTAATTTTCTTGCCTCTCTTTCAAAGAATATTTTCAAAATATTTTCTGAAAGGGAGCATAAATTAAAAGTTATTTAAAAAAATAAACGGAGGTTAGCAAATGAAAACAGATCAAGAAATTTTAGATGCACTGGAGAAAACCTTGGATCATGAATTTGAACGGCGATTATTTAGAAAATATCCCGAAGCCTTAGTTGAAGCTTGCATCAGAAGCCTGGACAAAATCACAGACAAGTCTCTTGAGGTAGCAGAAACCAAAGAAAGATTAGAGCAACTGCTTTCTAATCTCAAGAAAAGAAAAAGCCAATAACCAAATACTTTGTTTTCGAAATAATGTTGATGCTGGGTAACTACCTATAAGAACAACCGAAAGGCAGGAACGCAACCGCGCGCCTGCCTTATTTTTATTTAACATTAAAAAAACTCCTGGCCGTTCGGTTGACCAGCCAGGAGCAAGTTTTTAATTTTGTTTTATTTTTCTACAACTGTGGCGGATTCGGAGAAATCAAATCGCCTTGCGGATCGTGAATGTCAAAGGAAAATCCATGAAGAGCGTCGCCCGTCACCGTGATGTCGGCTACCGGCACCGGGTAACTGTTTCCCGCTGACCCGAACGCTTGCGGAAGATTGATCGTGTAGCTTCTGATCGAGTCGCCGGCTTTGATTTGCACAATCGCCGAAGTCGGCGCTGTTCCGTAATAGTAATTGATTCCCACCCGATAGGTTCCGACTTCCAACGTGCCGCATCCGACATAATAGTGTTCCGGACCGAAGCCGTCGGTATCATCCATATCAAGATAGCCGGACGTTCCGTTTTTGTTCGAATAATAAACATGGGTTCCGTCAGGCTCGAACACGTGCAGATCGACATCGGGCTGATTGTCCCAGGTGAGTGTTACGGTAATGACGCCGTCCTGGGCAGTTTGGTTGGGAGAAACCAAAGATGCCATTTCAGAATTTATGTTATCGAATATCTGTTGCTCGCTCCGGCTTCCGTTGACCAGATACGCGTCGATGAAGCTGTGGTTCAAACTGTCGCCGCTCTCCGTTCCGTCGCCGTTGTTGGTAATGTTAGGAGGAAGCGGAGCGGTCATTCCGTCATAGCCCGAAACCGCCGCAATCGCTCCAACGACCAAATCTTCATTGAGCGTCGTATACGGACCGTCCCCACCGACAATACTGGCCGGACTGGCGACTGAAACAATGCCGAAGCTGTTGGTCGGAATCGGATCCGCGCCATTGTAGAGAATCTGCCAAGCCGCATTGGCAAAAAAATTGCCCTGCGAGTGAGCGATCACAAGAACTTTTTTGCCTTCGGCTAAGCTGGCACGATAGAGCGCGATGTGATTAGCAAGATCCGCTTCGCCGATGCGGCCCGACACATCAAAATGAGAAACTTGATCTTCTATGGCGTCCCGAACCGGGTCGGGAAGAAAATCGAGGCCGCCCATCCAACGCCAGAAGGAAGTAGCAAAATTGTCCGAAGCAAGTTTCTGCCGCAGCGATTCGTACAAGTCCGACATAAAACCGTAGGTGTGGTTATATGCCAACTTGAATTCGAGTTGAGAATATTCTTCGGGAGGAAGTTGGGCACGGAGCTTGGCTTTGAATTCTTCAAGAGAATGCTTTGCATCGACCTTGGTAGTCATAATCCCATTTCCAAATACCACAACGGTATTGGCTGCATTTTCACAAAACGAATTGGTCGTTGCATCACATGTGAAAGAATGACAAAAGAATAAAAAAATAAAGAACGTTACTATTATAAGTCGCTTCACTTTTTATTCCTCCTTAATTAGTTTGACATTGTGTTCACATCAAAAGTGCAATAAGATGAATCGTCTGGAAGCAAAGAAAACACTTCTCCGCCCAGTTGATCATCATATTTAAAATATGCCCTAGTGCGATCATCTGTATTTAAGATAGTCACCTCCAGTTTTTTTTGCATTTCTATGGAATTATCCAAACCAACTAGAGAATTTAAACATGATGCTGCCTTATCTTCCTCGTCAGAATGCTGCATAGAAAGTTGTTTACTATTTGCATCAAGCAATTCACTCTGAACGACTTTAGCATCCTGCGTCAAAGCCGCTCTGGTTTTTTCCGAATTGGAATAAGTCTGCGCGATATAACGTTGCACGTCATCCCGCACGCCGTCATGATCCGAGTCAACGCCGGCCAGTGTTTGTTTACCCGCTTCGCCAGGATCCGGCGGAAGTCCGCTTTGGTCCGTCGAATTTGTTACCGTCGGTTGAGACGAGTTCGTTACTGTCGGTTGAGACGTTTGCGACGCCGGTGATGAGCCACTGCCAGAACAACCGGCAAAAAACAAAATACCCACGACCGAAAGCGCGGTCAAAAATAATCTGATAATTTTTTTGTTTCTCATTTTTTCCTCCATAAATTTTAGAACCGCGAAACGCGGTTGCTTTAAAAAATTACTTCAACACCTCCTTTCCATAGGATACCACAATTTTTATCAAAGAACTAAGCTCATCCATATTATAATGTATGAGCTTAATCATGGCAAATTATTTTTAACGACACAAAAAAACCGCCCGGAAAATTCGAGGCGGTCTTTTTATTCTGAAGTTCGAGAAACTTATTCTTCTCTGTATCCTGTTCCGGCTGGAATAAGTTTTCCGATGATGACGTTTTCCTTAAGTCCGCGAAGACTGTCTTCTTTGCCTTCCACCGCGGCGTTGATAAGAACGCGGGCAGTTTCCTGGAAGGAAGCGGCTGACAAGAAACTTTCGGTCGAGAGAGCCACTTTCGTGATTCCCAAAACCATCTTCTCGCTTTTGGCCGGCGTTCCGCCTTTCGCCTTCACTTCTGCATTCACATCATTGAATTGATCTCTCTCCACAATATCTCCCACCAAAAGATCCGTATCACCTGCATCAGTTACTAGTAAGCGGGAAAACATCTGGCGTACAATAACTTCCACGTGTTTGTCATTGATTCCTTCACCTTGCGAAGCATAAATTTCCTGGATTTCCCTGACGATATAACGATGCACTTCTTCCCATCCCATCGCATTGTAAAGTTTCTTAAGGTCGATGTTTCCTTCGATCAATTTTGTTCCTTTGCCGATCAAATCACCTTCTGCCACTTTCAACGTACTTCCGGCAGGCACTTCGTATTCAGAAATTTTCTTGGTCTTATCTTGCGATTCGATTTTGATTGCGATGACTTTATCTCCAGTTTCGATGCCGGCAACTTTACCATCGACTTCGGAAATGGCCGCTTCTCCTTTCGGAGGACGGGCTTCAAAAATTTCTTCAACGCGCGGAAGACCTTGAGTGATGTCCGATCCGGCAACACCTCCGATATGGAAGGTACGCATCGTCAACTGGGTTCCCGGCTCACCGATCGCCTGAGCAGCGACGATTCCGACCGCCTGACCGATCTGGACAAGATGACCCCGGCCAAGATCCGCTCCGTAACACTTCTGGCAAACGCCGCGGGAAGTCTTACAAGTTACCAATGATCGGATTTTAATTTTTTCAATCCCCAATTTCTCAATCAACTGACCTTGCTCTTTGGAAATTAAAGCGCCCTTTTCTACGATCACTTCTCCGGTTTTCGAATTAACTACATCCTCCACTGTCACGCGGCCGATCGCCCGGCTGGCGAAACTCTGTCCGATCCGATCAGAATCTTCTTTGTAAATATAAGTTCCGGTCTTGTCCTTGCAATCTTCTTCGCGGATAATCACATCTTGGGCCACATCCACTAAACGTCTTGTCAGATAACCGGCCGTCGCCGTTCTCAAAGCGGTATCGGCCATACCTTTACGCGCACCGTGAGTAGAGATGAAATATTCCAAAACATTCAAACCTTCTTTGTAGCAGCTTTTGATTGGTAACTCAATCGTTTCTCCGGTCGGTCCAGCCATCAAACCTTTCATTCCGGCCATCTGGACGACGACTGATTCGGAACCGCGAGCCTTGGAATAAACCATCGAATAGACCGGCCCTTCTTTGTCGATCGATTCGCGGACCGCATCGGTGATTCTGTTTTTAGCGTCATTCCAAATTTCAATGACCTGGCTTTTTCTTTCCTCTTCGGTCAGAAGTCCCATGTTATATTGCTGTTTGATCGTTTCCACTTTCTCTTCCGCCTTCTCCAAAATTTCTTTCTTGACTCCCGGCACAGCCAGATCATCCATTCCCCAACTGATACCCGATTTAGTAACCGCTTTAAATCCCAAGTCTTTGATCTTATCGACAAATTGGGCGGTCGCTTCCTGGCCGGAAGTTTCCAGAACTTTAGCAACGAGCGCCTTGAGCTCTTTCTTGGTCATCTCTTCATTGATGAACCGCAGATTCTCCGGAATAATTTCATTCAGTCTGATTCTTCCGACTGAAGTTTCGATCAATTTACCTTCATAAATGACTTTTATCTTCGCTCTGATATCTATCTCTTTTAATTCCGATGCCAGAATCGCTTCATCAACTGTGGCGAACGCCTTTCCTTCGCCTTTAGCTCCCGGAACAATGTGGGTAAAGTAATAACAACCCAAGACCATATCCAGAGTCGGCGTAGTGATCGGATCGCCACTAGCCGGCTTCAGCAAGTTTTTCGCTGAAAGCATCAGGTTCTCACTTTCCCATCGAGCCTTGTCGGTAAGAGGAACATGCACTGCCATCTGGTCTCCGTCGAAGTCGGCGTTGAACGCGGAACATACCATCGGATGAACCTGGATCGCTTTTCCTTCGATCAACACCGGTTGGAAAGCCTGGATGCTCAGACGGTGAAGGGTTGGAGCGCGGTTTAACAGAACATAGTGATGCGAAATAATTTCATCCAGAATTTCATAAGCTTCTTCGTTTTCTCCTTCCACCATCTTACCGGCGTTTCTGACATTAAAAGCCAGCTCCCGTTCGATAAGCTTATTGATAATAAAAGGTTTAAATAATTCCAAGGCCATCTTTTTCGGAATGCCGCACTGATGCAATTTAAGTTGCGGACCAACTACGATTACGGAACGGCCGGAATAGTCGACGCGTTTTCCAAGCAGGTTCTGACGGAACCGTCCTTGTTTTCCTTTCAGAGTATCAGCCAAAGACCGCAATGCTCTGCGCTGTCCGGTCGAAGCGGTTACGCTGACCTGGCCGCGGCGGGCACTGTTATCAAACAACGCATCTACAGCTTCCTGAAGCATCCGTTTTTCATTTCTCGTAATGACTTCCGGCGCGCCGATTTCGATCAATTTTTTCAAACGATTGTTCCTGTTGATGATTCTTCGGTACAGATCGTTCAGATCGGATGTCGCGAAACGGCCTCCGTCCAAAGCCACCATCGGACGCAAGTCCGGCGGAATGACTGGGATGATCACCGGCAACATCCATTCTAATTTCAATTTTGAATTAATAAATCCTTGGAAAAGTTTGATGCGCTTCAGAATTTTTTTCTTATCAACCGTATCGTCGCTTTCCAATTCTTTCTTAAGCGCCTCTATTTCTTCATCCATATTAATGTTTTCCAGAATTTTTCTAATTGCTTCCGCTCCGATTCCTGCAGTAAATACCTGCGCATAACGGGAAGACAGATTGAAATATTCAATCTCTGAAATGATCGAGAGTTTTTTCAGATTTTTCAATTCGTCCTTAGCGCCCCGATAAACAGCTTTCAACTCTTCCATTTTCTTTTCCCGTTCTTTTCCTTCCAGTTTGCCGATTTCTTTCTGCTTGTTCTTAAATTCCTGATCGATCTGGGCATAAGCTTTTTCCCGCTCTTTTTCATCAACATTAAGGATGATATAGCTCGAAAAATAAATCACCTTTTCCAATTCTTGCGGACTCATTCCCAATGCCAAACCGATCTTGGAAGGCACGCCCCTCAAAAACCAGATATGGGAAACCGGCACAGCCAGTTGGATATGGCCCATTCTTTCCCGACGAACGCTTGAACGGGTAACTTCCACGCCACATTTGTCACAAACGATACCTTTATACCTGATTCTTTTATATTTTCCGCAATAACATTCCCAGTCCCGGGAAGGACCAAAAATTTTCTCGCAAAAAAGACCGTCTTTTTCATAGCGCTGAGTTCGATAATTGATGGTCTCCGGCTTCGTAACTTCGCCGTGCGACCACATTAAAATCTCATCGGGACTAGCCAGCTTCAGCCTAACGCTATTAAAATCGCTTACTTTTGTTATTGAATCCATAATTATTAATTTTAAATTTTAAATTTAAAATTTTAAATTTATTATTTAGACTTGCGTAGGCTCTTCTTCGCCACCTTCCTCTTCGCTTTTCACTCCGGTCAGTTCAACGGAAAGTCCCAGACCCTTCAATTCATTGACCAAAACATTGAAAGAGGTCGGGACGTTCGGACTTTTGATCTGTTCGCCTTTGATGATTGATTCGTAAGCTTTCGACCGGCCGATGACATCATCGGACTTGATCGTCAACATTTCTTGCAATGTGTACGCGGCACCATAACCTTCCAACGCCCATACTTCCATTTCTCCAAACCGCTGTCCTCCAAACTGGGCCTTGCCTCCGAGCGGCTGCTGGGTGATGAGCGAGTATGGTCCGATCGAGCGCATATGAATCTTGTCATCGACCAAGTGATGAAGTTTCATGACATACATCACGCCGACGGTCGATTTATTGTCAAAATATTCTCCAGTGCGTCCATTGATCAATCGGATTTTTCCTTCTTCCGGCAAACCGGCCTTTTTCAATTCTTCTTTGATTTGGAATTCCGTTACTCCTTCCAATGCCGGAGTAGCGGCCTTATAACCTAATTTCAAAGCGGCCCAACCTAAATGAGTTTCCAAAATCTGACCGATATTCATACGGGAAGCAACACCTAACGGATTAAGAACCATATCGACCGGAGTGCCGTCCGGAAGGTAAGGCATATCTTCCACTGGAGCGACTCGGGAAATGACACCTTTGTTTCCATGGCGGCCGGCCAATTTATCACCAACAGAAATTTTCTTAAGCTGCGCAACCGAAACCTGGATCTGCTGGATGACACCGGTTGATAATTTATCGCCTTGTTCTCTTGAAAATATTTTAATATCGACAACTTTTCCGTATTCACCATGTGGCAAATAGAGCGAGCTGTCTTTGACATCGCGGGATTTTTCTCCAAAGATCGCGCGGAGTAACCGCTCTTCCGAAGTCAGATCGCCCTCGCCTTTCGGAGAAATTTTTCCAACTAGAATATCGCCGGAAATAACTTCGGCACCGATGCGGATAATTCCGGTTTCATCCAGATTTTTCAATCTTTCTTCGCCGATGTTCGGAATATCCCGAGTGACGACCTCCGGTCCAAGCTTAGTGTCGCGCACATCGATCGAAAAATCTTCAATATGGATCGAGCTGTACCGATCGTCTTGGACCAATCTTTCGGAAATAATGATAGCGTCTTCATAATTGAAACCTTCCCACGGAACGAACGCTACGACGATGTTTTGACCTAGCGCCAATTCTCCGTGATCGGTGGAAGCACCGTCGGCCAAAAGCTGGCCTTTCTTAACAAGTTGACCTTTAACGACGCGCGGCACCTGGTTCATCGAAGTGAACGCGTTGGATTTTACAAAACTTTGCAAGCGATATTCTCTCTTGATGTATGGTTTCTTAGCGCCGGCCGGAGCTTCTTCTTTGACAATAATATGATCGGCATCGACTTCGACAACTTCACCGGGTTGGCGAGCAATTACGACTTGTCCGGAATCAGCCGCGGCTTTATCCTCAATTCCCGTTCCGACCAACGGCGCTTGCGGTTTGACACAAGACACTGCCTGACGTTGCATGTTCGAACCCATCAAGGCACGGTTAGCATCATCGTGCTCCAGAAACGGAATGAGCGAAGTGGCCACTGAAATCATCTGCTTGGCCGAAACATCGACATAATCGATCTTGTTGGCTTCGATTTCCGCCGCATTTCCTCGAACCCTCGCTTCCACAATTTCATCCAGGATATTGCCGTCTTCATCCATATTGATTCCGGCATGAGCGATGTTTTTTCGATCTTCTTTAGCTGCGTTTACATACTCGATCTCTTTGCTTACCCAAGGTTTAATTTTGACCGATTTTACTTGTTTATCTTTAGCGATTTCTTTGGCCAGTTTCTCATCAATCTTGGTTCCCACTTTAGCACCGGCAATATCTTCATTTAAAATTTTATTCAGAAGTTTTTCCGAGTTGTTTTCAATTTCCCTATAAACTTTAATGTAAGGAGTCTCCAAAAATCCGAATTCGTTGATCTTGGCATAAGTCGCCAGATGGCCGACCAGACCGATGTTCGGACCTTCCGGAGTTTCCACCGGACAAATTCTACCGTAGTGAGAATGATGGACATCACGCACTTCGAATCCGGCCCGTTCCCGAGTCAGTCCGCCCGGTCCCATAGCCGACAACCTCCGCTTATGTTCCAATTCGGCCAACGGGTTGACCTGATCCATGAATTGGGAAAGTTGGGAACTGGAGAAAAATTCCTTGACCGCCGCTGCGATCGGACGGGAGTTGATCAACTGCCCCGGCACGACCGTTTCGATATCGCAAGTACTCATACGATCTTTGATGTTTCTGACCATCCGAGCAAAACCGACCCGTAATTTGTTCTGGACCAATTCGCCGACAGCCCGTACTCTTCTGTTGCCGAGATGATCGATATCGTCAGCTTGCGCGGTTACATCATTGTTCAATTTAATGACTTCTTTGATAATCGCAATCAGATCCTCTCTTCTTAAGATCCGGTATTCTTCGTTATTCGGAAAATCAACCTCCAAGCGCTGGTTCAATCTGTAGCGACCGACATCGCCGAAGTCGTATCTTTCAAAATTGAAAAACATCGCGTCAATCATCTGCTTGGCGTTGTCCTCAGTCGCCAGATCGCCCGGCCTGATTCTTTTGTAAACTTCTTTATATCCCTCGCCCTGATTCTTGGCAGCATCTTTTTTGATCGTCTCGTCAATGTAGCGGATTTCTCCGTTGTCAACATCCTTGAAAAGGTCGACTAATTCTTTGTCACTAGAATACCCAAAAGCCCGCAGGAGCGAAGTGATGGCCACTTTTCTTTTACGGTCGATTTTTACCGAAATTACACCCTCGAAATCAGTATCGATTTCCAGCCAGGCTCCGCGATTCGGAATAATTTTCGCTCCAAAAAGTTTTCTTCCTTTTTGGTAATCCATCGTGAAGAAAACTCCCGGGCTCCGGATCAGCTGGCTAACTACGACTCTTTCGACACCGTTGATGATAAAGGTTCCGCGATCGGTCATAATAGGAAAATCGCCAAGATATATTTCTTGTTCTTTGACTTCTCCGGTATTTTTTATGACAAGTTTTACCTTGCAGCGAAGCGGGGCTTCATAAGAAATATTCTTGTTCTTGGCCGTCACTTCGTCATACTTAGGCTCATCGAGATAATAGTCTTCAAAGTAAAGTTCCAGGTCTTTACCGGTAAAGTCGGTCACCGGATTGACTTCCTTCAGAATCTCTTTCAATCCTTTTTCCATAAACCAGTCGTAAGAATTCAACTGGATCTCGATCAGGTTAGGAAGCGACACGAAAGAAATCGGTTTGAAAAATTTCCGCTTAGAGATCGAGGACTCTAAACCAAAGGTGTCTTTGACCTTCAACTCTTTGTTGACTTGGGACATACAAATAACGCCCACCCCTCACTTATTCCGCTTAAAATCTAGGAAACAAGCGTATGGATGAGATTTAATGAGTTAAGTATTTAATTGATTTTGTTGTTTGGAAGCAATGTTTTCCCCTTATTTTCCTTTGATTGCTACTGGCCTCGGACCAAGTTCCTGAAGTAGGCTGCCAAATCCTCTTTGACAGACTTGACAAATGTAAGTTAATTATAAGAGAAATTTTTATCTTGTCAAGAAATAAATTTATTTTTTATTAGATAAAATAAAAAATCCTTTAAACAAAGGTTTTTTTGAAATTTTTTGTCGCCGGACAGTTGCTTATCCTTTAGTTATCCACAGCTTTCGCCCAATTGAAAGCATCTTCCACCGCTTTGGCGATGCGAAAGCTGGTATACGACTCGGCAATATCGGTTTTGAGTTTCATTTTTTCAATATCCTTCGGTCGAAGATTATTTTTCTTGAGCAAACTGTCGATATTCGGCAAAAGATTGCTGGCCAAATCATGATCTTCCGCAAAAGTCAGCGTATCTAAAATTTTTTCTTTTTCACTTAAAGAAAGTTCGATGATCTTATTTTCAATTTTGACTTGAATGATCATAAATTAATAATAACACATCTAGCTTTAAATCAAATTAATATTAATTTGAGAAATTGTCGGATTTCCTGATTCTTCCTACGATCGCCGCGATCAAACTGGTGAGATAAATAATGACGAGAATAAACGCGGAGAATAAATAAATGCCACCGATAAAAATATTGCCGTTTATGTCCGTACCGTTATACAGTCCGTGAAAAACCACGAACACGAACGCCACCGGATTGAGAAAATGCAACACTCTCCACAACCAATTCTTCAGATGCTTTTTAAGATACGAAGTGACGGTCATTATGGCCAAAAGATAAAAAGCGATAATGCCAAAACTCATGTAATACGGATCGACAATCGTCGTGTGCGAATAAAAAGGAATGAACAAATCGCCCAAATTCAGGTTGGCCATTTGGTCAAAAAGCAAACTCGATCCGTGGATCAAAGTCCAAAACACGCTGGCCGCCCCCATAAAACAATGAAGATCGAAACTATAGACGCGTGCTACAAAATTTTTTAGGAGCGGATTGCGGATGGAAAGGCCCAGAAAAATCGTCAGCCACAAAAAAATGTAAGCTAAAATTCCGGACGAACGCGACAAATACCAGGCCCAGTTGGCCTGAGCATCATAAGGAGAAATGATATTTATCAAAATCTGGAAGATAGCAAAAACGGCAGCAAGCAAAACAAAGTACAGGAATGCTTTGGAAAAAAATTTCATGCGTTCTTTGCCCGATAAGATTTAAGAAGTTCTGGTCCGATGATGAGTCGAAACAGAAACAGGAGAAGAAACCGCGGTCTGGGTTTGGCTGGGCTGGGATGTTGCCGACGGATCGGAATAATAGTTATCGTCCTGGGTTGTTGAATAATCAGAACTGCTGGCAAGCGGACCAGCCTGGACATCAGAAACGGAATTCGTGGCATTGGTGCCGTTTAATTGATTCAGTTTGTTGCCGTCTTCTTTGGACTTTATGCCCAGCGCAAAAATGATCAAAAATAAAAAACCGGACAGACTGATTAGAAATTTTTCCAGCTTGTTTCTCTTAAACATAATTCATTGCGACTTATAGATTACAAATCAAATTTCAGCTTATAACATACTACGAACCAGGGTCATTTTTAGTTTCAAAAAAAGCAAAAACGCCGCTCGCATAAGCCAAAACGGCGTTGTTTGCCAATCTTTGAAATTAGGACTTAATAGGCAGGCACCAAGCTCTTTATCTTGCTCCAATCGAAATTCCACGGATCGGTTTTTCTGCCCGGAGCGATTTGATCATGCCCAAGCACATATTTTATTTTGTATTTCTGTTCGAGATAAAAAAGCAGATTCTTGAGCGACGCATATTGGGCATCAGTATATTTACCAGTCATCGTATTCATCAGTTCGATGCCGATCGAAAAATTATTGACGTCGGTGCGTCCGTCCGGCGTCCGGCTGGCGCCCGCCTGATAAGCGATGTCGTTATCCGGAACCAACCTATAAATATCGCCACTCCGATCGATCAAATAGTGCGGCGAAACGCCGGAAACTTTATATTCATTGATCAGTCCGCTGACGCTGTACGGATTCTTGTCGAGCGCGTCGTAAGACGAATGAATGATGATCGTATCGATCTTTCTTCCAGAAGCGGTTTGAAAACCCCAGCTTACGAGCTTATTGATAATATTTAAAGGAGTTTTTTCTTTTTGAGAAGAAGTTTGCGTTACTTGTTTGGTGGACTGAACGCTCGGCACAGTCTGTGTTTTTTCATTCTGATTATTTTCCGAAGATTTTGATGCGGTAACAATAGAATCATTTGCACTGTATTTTTCCGCGACAGAAGCGGTTGTCCGTTGCTCAGGATTTATTACGATGTCTTCTTTGTCCGGACGGAAAAAATATCTGGCCGCCCAGAAAATGGTTGCGATTATTCCGGCCGCCAAGACAATGACAACCGCCAGAACTGCGATTTTTTTCTTTTTCATTTTTGTTTGAATAAATTGGTGTTGGTGTTTAAAAGAAGACCTCCCCGCTTTTTTAAAAATTATATAAAATTTGCACAGAATCAGCAACCAGCAGTTTATTGTTTTAAAAATATACTTCTAAAAAATAATTATTAAAAAAAGAGGCGTCCGCGGAATGATTTCCACGAACGCCTCGTCGTCTTCCCCTTGATTAAGGGGATGGCGGCGCGCCTGTTCCAGAAGCGCCCGGAGCAGGAGCGGGAGGAGCAGGAGCAGGAGCAGGAGCAGGAGCGTCAACGCCAGGTTGCCTTTGCGGCTGAGCTGGCGGGGCTGGTGTGGCAGGCTTTGAAGAAAGCCTGAAAAAAAACAACACCAGCATCAGCGACGCCACAACAACAACCGCGATGACCCACCAGGTGTTGGCGTACTCCTGCACACCCAGGTCTTTTTGCCCTTCGATCACTTTTTTCAGGGCCTTAACCGTCTGACCCTGAAACTCGATTGTTCTCTGCATTTCTCCCTGTAAAGCGCTTTGGCCACTCTCGACGTTTGCAAAGCCAGAGTCGATCCTATCGCCTAACGAGGAGAATTTTTTATCAAAATTTTTCTCCTCGCTTCTTATTTCTGCGCGCACGAATTTCTTCGTGGCGTAGTCGGGTGTTGTCACCAGAGTTGTCTCTTTCTGATTTCCGGTCACGACACCGTTTTCCGTTTCTGACCATTTCTGGTCGATACGGATTTTTTGTGCAAAAGCCGAGGTACTTCCGACCACCACGAGAGTGGCCAGCATCAGTACGAAAATTGTTACTTTCTTCATCTCGTTTTTCTCCCTTTAATTTTCGTTTTTTAGATTTATACCGCTCGACTGGTTTTGGTCTTGCCAGTTCGACTGCGACTGATCCTGTGAAACATTTGCACTTCCGCCGTTGCCACCCTGGCCAAAGCCGCCCTTGCCGCCTTGGCCGCCAGCCGCGCTGTTGTTATTAACAGTGTTGCTCGGCCGCAGCAGCGCCGCGCCACCAACTATTCCTCCGGCCATGAACAACGACCCGAGTGAAGAATTGCCCAAGCTTGGGTTGCCGCCAAAGTACGCATAAGTCTTAAGACTATTGACCGCCGGAACACTAATAATCCTCTGCTCCGTCCACTGCTTGTGCACTTCTTCCTGATGCACGTTTTTTGCGTGCCGGTTCGGCTTCTCCGACGAACAGTTAGTCCAGGTCGTCACATTTTTTGTGTACGAGTGTCCCAGTGTGACAACCTTTAAGTCTGTCTTAACCTTCTTTTTTGGAACCATCACTACGCCCGAAAGATCATGGCCGGCTAATCCGGTTCGGCTAGCGAAGTAGAAGTCGTATCCGCCTGCCGACTTCATTGTGACGGATGGGCCACAGGCAACCACACTCAACCCGACAAAAACAAACAAAACCAACATCGCAATCTTTTTCATGTGTCCGCTCTCCTTTTTTCTTTTTTTCTATATTATTAACCAGACATACGTCCGGTCATATTATTGTCAAAGAAACTTCTCCATTCTATCGAAGCTCGTTAAAAATCAACCAACTCCGAATAAAACATAGAAGTAAAAAATTACATTTCTTTCGCGTACACGATCAGTCTTTTTGTGTAGGTATGCGTCGCTTCATTCCAAGTTCCGTCACAAGTGATCAGATTGAGATTGGCATTGTCGCTCGCTCCGAAAATTTGATCCATCGGCGCCTTGTCCAGATCGTAAGATTGCATATTGGAAACTTGAAAAGCTATCTTTTTCCCCTGCTGATCGAAAACATCGATCTCGGCGCCGGCTTTCAGTTTTTTCAGATTCCAAAAAATCGCCGCACTGTCGGGCGTATCCAAATGCCCGTCAATCACCGCATTTCCGATTTCACCCGGCTTCGGCCCCAACTGATACCAGCCGACATCGTTGGAATTTTTCGGCACTTCCAATTCTCCGGAAGCAGTCAATCCCACGCTTTCAATGTTGGTGTTGATTTTCAAGGAAGGAATTTCCAAGCGTTCCGGAGTTCCGGCCGAAGCTTCAGCCGCAACCGGAAAGGTTAGAAACGATAACCCATCCCGATTGTTTCCTACTGTGATATTGAAAACCAACAACGTTCCGAGCACTAGGGCAAACATGGAATTTAGAGTCATCAGATGCTGGTCTTCTAACATTAAATCCAAACGTTTCATAAAAATTATTTATTCTTAGGATAGCGGAAGTAAGCGACTACGTTTATAAGGATGATGAGTCCCGCCACTCCGAACCAAACGTACCAAAGCGTATTGTCCTGCGTAGAAGCCAGGAATCCGCCTCCGGTGGAAGGAAGTGATTTCGGCACAGTCTCTTTGTCATCATTATTGTGATGATCATCATCGTGCTTGTGGTCAGAGTGATCAGAATCTTTGTCTTCCGTTTTTACTTTTACGTCCACACTTTGCGATTGCGCCTGAGCTTGTGATTGGGAAGAAGATTGCGAATATGAAGCTTCAGTAACGACCGAGGAATTCCCAGAACCGTCCGTCGTTGCGGCAGACTGGGACTGTGCCTGAGCCTGCGTTTGCGCTTGAGATTGATCTGCCTGAACCGAAGTTTTTCCCGAGTCAGAATCAACAACCACGCTTTGCGATTGCGTTTGAACCTGGGATTGGACCTGAGACTGGGTTTGGCTGGATTGTGTCTGAGAAGAAGAATCTCCCAAAGCATATTTAGCTATGCCGAACAGCAAAATGACCACAAACACCGTTAAAACTGCCAGACTTATTTTTTTCATAATGATTAAATATTTATTAAAAATAACTTAACAAGTTAGCACATGTTTTATTTTTTGTCAAGTTAGCCGCAATATCTCCCGCCTTGGAAACTTTTTCAGTTACGGAAATCGATTTGAGCTTCGATAAAACTCTATTGAAGGATCTTTTTTAAAATTTAAAGTATGTTTCTACTTACACTTCTTAAATTTATCTCAGATAAAGCAAAAACAGGCATTTCTGCACCGATTTGGTTTATAAAATAAAAACCACCCCTGCTACTTTCTAGCTACTAGGGCGGTGGTCATTGTCGAGCCTCCTCTTTAGGTTTTTAGGTTCCAATTAGGGTACTATTTTCTAACCACAAAAATTAGCGCGGAAGGCATTTGCGTAATCTCTGGATAATAAATATTTCCCGGATGATCATAGAAAGGCGAGAGGTGTTTTTGAACACATTTTTCAATAACTCTTTCCGAAGGTTGTAATTCAATAATTTCAATCTCCGAAAAATATTTGTACGCTACCTTTAGATAATCATCCGGTTCTCGGTGGAAATATGGCACAAAAAAAGTTTTCCCATTTTCTTCTACAATGGGATACTCTGCCGCCCATCTCCACCGTTCCGTTTTTCCTAAGTCCTTATTAATCTTCACTGCCTTCTTTTTTAGCATTGCTGTCCCGAAGGCAGGATGTAAAAAAAGAAATACACCCTGACTACTTTCTTTAAGGCAGTTTGCTGACAACCGGAAATACTTTTCTTCATCGGATAGTTCTTGCAGAAGAAAAGTTGAAAAAACACGATCAACTTTATTAACCAAATTGTATTTTTTCACAAGCCCCTGCAATTCTCCAGCATCAAAAATCATTTTTATGGGCACGCTCTTTCTGGCCTTACTCTTCGCTATTTTTATCAGAGAGTTTTGCAGATCGAATCCAAAAAATTTTCCGCTGCTGCCCTGCTTTACGAGAACTCTTCTTACGTGACGCATTTCACTTCCATCACCGCAACCCAGATCAAGAAATACACCGTCCTCGACTGATACAAGAATTCGCATTGCCTTCTTCACACCTGGCCGCGCTAAAAATCTTCGGTAATTGTAATCCTGCTGCCTATCCTCCCAACTTCCAACAACCATCTTCCATACATTTGCCGCCCAAAGATCAGCTTTTTCCAAGTATGTCATCCTATTTATCCTCCTTCAGATTTTAATGAGCTTCTTTATTAACCAAGTTAATGCTCGATTTTACTGAAAAGTGAATAAATTTCAATGGATTTGAAACTAATTTTATCGTATTTATTGAAAAATAAGCCGTAATTAGCTAATAATTTTTCAATTTTATTGACACTTTCGTCTTTTTGCGTTATGCTTTCACCAAGAAAAAATATGTCACAAGATACAATTCTTCTCCAACTATTGAATAACGCCGGTTTGGATGATAAAGAGTCGCGAGTCTATTTGGCGCTACTAGAAGTCGGCCAAACAACTGTACAAGATATTGCCAAAATTTCTGGTCTTAAAAGGCCGATTATTTATGTTGTTTTAGAAGGTTTAATTGAAAAGGGTTTTGCCAGCGTCATTCCAAATAAAAAAATCAAAACTTATCAAGCTATTGACCCAGGAGCCATTTCGGCTCAGATGCAAACTGCGGCTAAAAATTTTTCCGAAATGCTGCCAATCTTTAAGACACTAGCTAATCGCGGAAGTCAGAAGCCGAAGATATCATATTTCGATACCAAGGAAGGAATTCAAAAAACATATGATGAAATAAACCGACAAAAAAATGCTGTCTTCGTTGCCAGCATTGCCCGTCTGGATCAATATTTTCCTGGTTCTTCCACTAGCTGGATGAAAAGTTATAAGTCTGGTTTTAACAAGCTAGCGAGTAGAACAATAATTCCAGATCACCCTGAAGACCTGAGGATCGCAAAAGATTTTTTGCGAATCACCGATAAAGTTAGAATCAAAACTCTCGCCGTTTTTGATAAGTGTGATATGGACATTGCAGTTTACGGCAATAAATTAGCTATAACCACTTTTGAAGATAATCCGTTTCTAGTGGTTATCGAATCCAAAACAGTTCCATCTTTTTTTCTGCCAATTTTTGAAATACTTTGGAAATCTGCAAAAGAAGTAAATAAATAATACTATCATTCAGAAAATCAAAAAACTTTCCACAAGGGAAAGCTTTTCGATTTTTGAGC
>JAJYJP010000052.1 GCA_021789395.1 bacterium
TTGCCGTGGATCGGAATCAAATATTTCGGCCGGATCAAATTAATCATCATTTTCAGATCTTCCTGACGGGCATGTCCGCCGGCATGGACATCCATCATTTTGTAATGGATAACTTTAGCGTCCTTACGGTAGATCGCATCCATCAAGGCCTGGACAGATCGTTCGTTTCCCGGAATGACTGAAGAGGAAAAAATGAACGTATCGTCTTTGTGAACTTTGACGAAGCGGTGTTCGCCGTTGACGATCCGCATCAGAACCGCATTGGACTCACCTTGCGCTCCGGTGCAGAGAATAACCACTTTATTGTCTGGATATTCGTTGACTTTATTGATCGGAATCAAAGTATTTTTCTTGGTTTGCAGATATCCCAAAGTTTTGGCAATTTCCACGTTGGTCCGCATGGAATAACCATCAACTGCCACTTTGCGTCCGTGTTTTTCCGCTGCAGAAACGACCGATTGGATACGGCTGATGAGTGCGGCAAAAGTTCCGATAATCAGACGTCCTTCCGTGTGTTCAAATATTTCATCCATGGATTTGGCAATTTTAGATTCCGATATGGAGTAGCCAGGCGTCTGCGAGTCGGTCGAATCAGACATCAAAGCCAAAACATTTTCACTTCCCAATCGGGCAATTTTGGCCACGTCGGCCGGCGCGTCGGAAATCGGCGAATGGTCGAATTTGAAATCGCCGGTGTGGATGATTGTCCCGACCGGAGTGGTAATGGCCAAGCCTACCGCATCAGGAATCGTGTGGTTTACATGGAAAAATTCTACACTGAAAGATCCCAGTCGGATACGGTCGGTCTTGCGGACGGTGTGGATGTTCAAGGGCGCTTTGTCTTTGAAATCATCTTGTCTTTTCATGACGATCCCGCGCGTCAGCTCGGTCATATAGATCGGCGGATTGCCGATTTTTTCCATGATGTGCGGAATGCCGCCGATATGGTCGTAGTGTCCGTGTGTGATAAGCACTCCGCGGATATTTTTTTCTTTACCTTTAAGATAGGTGATATCGGGAATTATATAGTCGATGCCCGGCTGGTCTTCGTCGGGGAATTGCAAGCCCATATCGACGATGATAATATCCTGGCCGTATTCAAAAACGGTCATATTGCGACCGACTTCTTCCAGTCCGCCCAAAGGAATGATCCGTAGATTTTTACCGAATCCGTTGGTCCGATTCCGACTAGGCGCGGGAACTTGGTCGCGGTGCACCATGAGAGGTGTTTGCAGCGATGGCTGTGGTGCAGCTTTTTCCGCGTCATTCGGACGGATCGGAGTTGCTGCGGCTGCTGATTTTTTAAACATATTTTTTTTGAGTTCGCCCTATAATTAAAAATTACAAAAGAAAGCAAACTCTTATTTTGAAGTTAATTATTATTTTTTAAACGTTAGAATATCAAACTACCGTATAGTAGTATCAATGCAAAAGTGGAAAGAAAGCAAAAGACAAAAATTATATTAAAAGGTTTAATATAAGCCAAAAATGGTAGAAGAAGGCAACGTGTACAATAATGGTACACTATTTATATGAAAAAGTCAAGCGCGCTTTTGGTTTCGTTCATAGATGTCATCGTAACGGATGATGTCGTCTTCCCCGAAATAATCTCCGGTCTGGACCTCAATAATTTCCAAGTCTTTTTTTCCCGGATTGGAAAGGCGGTGCTTGTGGGTAGCTGGGATGTAGGTGCTTTCGTTTTCTTTGAGTTTTATTTCCCTATCGCCATTGATCACTGCGGCCTTTCCGCGGACCACGATCCAGTGCTCGGATCGGTGCTTGTGTGACTGTAGCGAGAGGGATGCTCCGGGATAGACGGTAATTTTCTTTACTTTATGATTATTGTCGTCGATCAAAACTTCGTATTTTCCCCACGGGCGATAACCGATCACGTTATGGTCAATTTCCTTGTAGTTTTTTTCCTGCAGATATTTTACGACTTTTTTGACGTCTTCGCTCTTTCCTTTTTGAGAGATTAGGATGCAATCGTTGTTTTCAATAATATTTAAATTACTCACGCCGGCTGTGGCGATGAGGCGCCCGTTCGATGAATGGACGAAAACATCGTCGGAATCAATCAGGATATGTTGTTTTTGATTCATTCCTTTTTCTTTGATCAAGGTTGACAGCGCGTCGAATGAACCGATGTCGCTCCAGATGAAATCGCCTTCGAATACGATAACCTTCTTAGATTTTTCAGAGACGGCAACGTCAATGGCAATTGAAGGAAGCTTTTCAAAATTTTTCACGAACTCTTCGTATTTTTTCGAATAGGCGCCGAAAATTTCTGGCGCGCATTTCTTAAGTTCTTGGGAAAAAGTTTTTTCATTGAAGATATACATGCCACTGTTCCAGACATATTCGCCGGAGGAGATGTATTTTTCGGCGGTTTCTTTGTCGGGCTTTTCTTTGAATTCTAAAACTTTAAAATAGCCGTTTTCTTCCAATCCTTTTTTTATGTATCCGTAGCCGGTTTCCGGAGAAGTCGGGATGATGCCGATCGTTCCGATGTTGTTGGCGACTTTTTTAGCTGCCGCGTTGATTACTTTGGTGAAATTTTTAATTTTCGCGATGCTGTGATCGGACGGGACGATAACAACCGGCACGTCTCTTCTGATTTTTTCTTTCGAAACCAGGTATTTCATGGCCAGGGCGATCGCCGGCGCAGTGTTGAGGGATGCCGGTTCGATCAAAATTTGTTCCTGCTTGATTTTCGGGTAGATTTCCTTTATCTGGTTATAAACGTTGAAATATCCGGCGTAGTTTGTGACCAGATAGATGTTTTTCGGGTCGGTCGTTTTGCGCATCCGCAGAAAAGTTTCTTGAAGCAATGATTTTTCACTGTAGAGCTTGAGAAACTGTTTGGGAAAATTTTTTCGCGAGAGCGGCCAGAGGCGAGTGCCTGATCCGCCGCAAAGGATGACGCTGTACATTGAGAGTGCTAAATTCAAAATACAAATTAAATCTATATTTTGAAATTTTGATAAAGATAATTATATATTCAGTGTATTTTAAAAAAACAAGCCAGTCAAACCGCTTTGGAAGCTTCTTCCGGTTGTGCTAAAATGCAAGTGTAATTCGCTAAACATAAGATATGGAAATCATAAATCTTAATGAAAATGTCCTACGAACCTTGGATTTTTTCATTGAAAACAAAGTTCCGAAATTGGATCTTGCCGAATTCAAGTTGCCTTTCGTCGTAGGAAGCGGTAACGCTTACAATACTGGAATGATCCTGTTTTCGGAACGGGCGGCCGTTTTTGCGGACGAAAGCAATTTCAAGAATGTCATGGATTCGTATAAAGAAGTGATTGGTAAAGGGCTTATTTCGCAAGCGCTCATCATTTCGGCATCCGGAGAAAAAGACGCGCCATGGGAAACGGAATTGGCCAAGCAGTATGGACTAAAAACCACTCTTCTGACCTGCAGTCCGGATTCTGCCGCTGCTAAAATTGCGGACGAAACAATTGCCTATCGAAAAATCGCGGAGCCTTATACTTATAATTTTTCCACCTACGCCGGAATGATTCTTTCGGCAACCGGAGAGGATCCGAAAGGGATTAAAAATATCATTGAAAGGTTGGATATTCCCGCAAATTTTTCCGAATATGAGAGCTTTGCCTTTGTTCTGCCGGACGAGTTTTTAAACATCTGTCCCATGATAGATATCAAGAAAAGCGAACTCTTTGGACCGCATTTGTCGCTGCGAGCTTTTTCATCCGGACATGCCCGGCATGCTAAGTTTGTCATTCCCTGGGAGCGAGAACTGGTGATAAGCATAAATACGGAAAACAAATATTTCGGACATCCGCAACATCGGTGGAATATACAGCTTCCGGAAAAAAGCAGTTTCGGAACTATCTTGAGCGTCACGTATTATTTGGTGGGAAAAATCCAGGAAATCAAGCCTCCTTATTTCAAAAAAAATATCGAAGCGTATTGCAATGATTACGGCCCAAGAGCTTATGGCAAGGGTGTGCCATTCGATGTGATCGTTCCGGGCAATTAAGTTTCGATATGGTTTTGCGCAAATTAAAATCCCGAGCGGTCGGGATTTTAATATTGGAAAAAAATTATTTCCAAACCCGCTTAGTCGCGATGTACCATTTGTTTATGTCAGCGAAGCGCCAGTTCGGAGAGACGATGTTCGTTGCGTCGATGCCCTGGACGGATTTGCCGACCGGATAAATGTAGGTTGGGGAATACAGGAAGACGGCTGGGATCGCTTGAGTCAATTGGTTCTGGAAATTTTTATAAATTTCAGCGCGTTTGTTCGGATCGAATTCGGTCCTTCCCGATTCGATCAGTTGATCGGTGGTGCTGTTGCCGAAAAGAGAAAGATTGAGTCCCGGGTCTTTGCTTTGGGAAGAATCCCAAAAAGAATATGGATCGGGGTCAGCGCCTAGAACTTGGCCGAAAAGAAGAGCGTCGTATTCTCTCGGCCTGATATAATTTTGCTGGATATCAGAAACGGAAGCGGTGGTAATGTTGACTTTTACTCCGATTTTTGCCCATTGTTCTTTCAGAAGTTCGGCGGTCTGTTCAAGTTCCGGCCAGTCGGTTGTGACCAAATTTATTTCCAGGGCCGTACCGTCTTTTCCACGGAAACCGTCGCTTCCTTTGGTCCAGCCATGGCTGTCCAGTAATTGATTAGCTTTGGCTATGTCCACATTCGTTTTTCCAATATTCGGGTCATAGCCAAGCATGCCGGAAAGGATTGGAGCATAAACCGGTTGGCCGTAGCCATCCAAAACTTTATTGATGATTTCGGTTCGGTCGGTGGCTAAAGCCAAGGCCTGACGTACTTCATCGTTGGCTAACGGTATGCTTTTGGTCTGATTAAGGAATACTGCGAAATATCTTGGAATGCTGAACTGATATACGTTCGTGCTGCGGATAGGCTTGATATTGCTGACATTTTCCGGCGAAAGACTGCTGATTCCCGTTATTTCTTTGCGGTTGAATGCATCCAACATGGAATTTTCATCCGAATAAAAATCGAAAGTTATTTTTGAAATATATGGTTTGCCCCCAAAGTAATTGGGATTAGCTACCAGGCTGTAAGATATGATATTTCCGTCAGAATCTTTCTGCATAGAACTGTATTTGTATGGACCGGTTCCGACTGGCTGAAGATTGAGGCTGTTCAAAGGAAAATTATCCGAGGTCACGGAATCCCAGAGATGCTGCGGCAATATTCCAAAAGTCAGATTATTGGGAAATCCGACGTAAGGATTCTGGAGTTTGAAAGTTATTGTGTAATTGTCCACCACTTTTGCGGTTACGCCTTGCCAGTTGGCGCGAAGCGGACTTTTGTAAGTCGGATCGGTTATGAGGTTGATGGTAAACAGAACGTCGTTGGCGGTAAAGGGTTGGCCGTCTTGCCAGGTTACACCTTTGCGCAGGTGGAAAGTGTAGAGAGTCTTATCGCTTGAGATGTCGTAGCTTTCAGCCAAATCCGGTTCCAGTTGTCCTTTTGGATCGTATTTGAGCAAGCCGTCAAAAACAAGCTGAGAGATATCGGCGTCGGTCTCGTTCGAAGGAGCAAGGACCGGGTTAATATCTTCGGGCTGGCCGACGATGCCTTCGACATATTCTCCGCCGTAAGTCGGGATAGCTTTTGTTTTGTGGTAATAAAATAAAAGACCCCAACTGAGCAGGGAGCCTATGAAAAGGATGATTAAAAAATAAAATAAAATCTTTTCTTTAAGATTGAGGACTTGAGATATTTTTGACCACTGTCGAAAAGAGGGCCGCTTGTTTTTTATATAAGTGTCTATAATCTTAGCTTAAATGTTAGGGGAGTCGGCTAGCCAAAATCAGATTTGCGATGGCCAGAACAATAAAAGCCGCCGCCAGAACGACAGAAAAACGGACTAAAAATTTTTCAAATCCCCGTTTGCTATAATAGCCGCCCATGTCTCCGCCGAAAGTGGAAGATAGTCCGGCGCCGCGATTCTGGAGCAGGATGGCGACGATCAACAGGATGGCGACGATTATTTCAATTATGGTTATGGTTTGCATGGTTTTAAAATCCGTTAAAAAACTTAAATTAGCTTAGCATGAGAAGAAGATTTGTCAACTGGAAGTT
>JAJYJP010000053.1 GCA_021789395.1 bacterium
ATCCTTTCTGTAAATAATTTTCCCGCCTTGATTGATGTGGGGCGGAGGAAAATATAGTTTAAGGTTGCTTTTGCAGCCCCAAAGCTTTTCGGGAATTATCCCGATAAGCTCTTTCACGGTATGTTTCATTTGGGAACCACCTCCTTGTTTTCTATGCCCACCAACATAGTATTTTTGTATATACGATATAGTCTCGAGCGTTTTTGGTCAAGAATTGGCCCAAAGATGAGATTTAAATTAATATGTAAGCACGTGAAAGGCGCGCGCTTGAACGAGCTGCAAGAAGCGGACGTGATCGTTGAATCTTTGGATAAGGTGATGGAGAAAATAAATAATAACAACCTTGGCTGGTAAAATATAATTGTTGTAACAAAAAGCGGCTTAAACCGGCTGTTTTTTTATTTTCTCCTGTGGATAACTTTGTGTTGACCGATGTTTTGTGGTGGGGTAAAATAGAGTCATAGACAATATAAGTGGGGGAAAGTGGTAAATTGAAAAGTTAACATCCTCCGCGTTTCGTATTATGTTCATCGGCGAGTATTCACATTCCATCGATCCGAAAAAAAGATTGGCTGTGCCAAGCAAATTTCGCGGTGAATTGAAAAGCAAAGTCGTGATAACCAGAGGCTTGGACAAGTGTCTGTTCCTCTATCCGATGAAAGCTTGGGAAGCGTTGGCCGGAAAACTGGGAACGTTGCCGGTCGGAGAATCGGGTACCCGAAGCTTTACGCGTCTGATGCTGGCCGGAGCGATTGATGTCGATGTTGACAAGCAAGGCAGAATTTTGATTCCGGACTATTTGAAAGAATACGCCGGACTGGCCAAGGATGTGGTGATTGCCGGTTTGTACAATCGTTTGGAAATCTGGGACGAAGAGAAATGGAATGAATACAAGAAAAACGCCGAGAAAAATACGGACGACATCGCCGAACAATTGGGAAAACTAGGAGTGTATTAATATGACCATTCACAAATCAGTTTTACTGAACGAAACAATCGACGGATTGAATTTGAAAGAAAGCGCGATAGTCGTGGACGCGACCTTGGGCGGCGGAGGACACAGTTTGGAAATTCTGAAACGGATCGGTCCGGGCGGAAAATTGGTGGCGATTGACCGTGATGAAGAAGCGCTCGAAAGATTTCGAAAGAGAGTTGAAGAATCGAAAGGTGATAATTTTTTTCTGGCGAACATCAAGATTGTCAAAGCCAATTTTGCGGAGATAGAAGTTATTGTAAAAGATTTAGGAATTGCAGGCGTGGACGGAATTGTGGCGGATCTGGGGTTCTCTTCCGATCAGATGGAAGATATTGAACGGGGGTTGAGTTTTCAGAGTGAAGGGCCGCTCGACATGCGGCTGGACCGGAGCCAAGAGTTGACCGCTCATCAAATCGTCAATGAATATCCGCAAGCAGAATTAGAATATATTTTAAAAAATTACGGAGAAGAAAAGTTTTTCAAAGGTATCGTTAAAAAAATAATCGAAGCGAGACAAAAGAAGCCGATTGAAATGACCACCGAGCTGGCGGAAATAGTCGGGAGCGCCATTCCGGAAAAATTCAAGCACGGCAAAATCGATCCGGCAACTAAGACTTTCCAAGCCGTTCGGATTGAAACGAATAAAGAATTGGAAAGTTTGGAAAAGTTTCTGCCAGACGCGATCGAAAGTCTGAAGGCGGGAGGAAGATTGGCTGTCATTTCGTTCCATTCATTGGAAGATCGAATCGTTAAAAATATGTTTCGGGAAAATGCTAGGGGATGCATTTGCCCGCCAGAATTTCCGGAGTGCCGGTGCGGTCGGAAGTCGGTGATCAAAATAATCACCAAAAAACCGATCGGGCCGAGCGAGGCGGAAATCGTTGCAAATCCGCGGTCACGGAGCGCCAAGCTTCGGATCTGCGAAAAAATTTAAAAAATAAAAAAATAATAAAAATACATTCATTTTTCAGGGGGACTGAAAATTGATGTCGAAAATCATAACTAATACGACATTGCTCCAAAAAAATCGTCCAATCAAAAGAGGCGCGGCTTTGTCGAGCAAAAAAGAAATAATCATTAAAAAAACAGACAACGCTCTCAAAGGCAGAGCGAAAATCGGATTGACGGGAATCATGGTTTTGAGCATGCTCTTATTTGCCAGCGGCTTCTATCTATATCAGGTAAACAGCGTCGTGACGGCGGGATTGGAGCTGCAGGACCTGCAAGGCAAGATCCAACAATATCAGAACGAAGGAAATAATCTGGAAATAAAATCGACCGAACTGCAGTCTACTTACAATCTCGAAAAATCGGTCAAAAGCATGGGTTTGGTCAGTCCGACGAATGTCTCTTACATAGAACTGAACGGTCCGGTGGCTATGAAGTAAGCGCGGAATAATTCAATATATCTTTTAGAAATGTCAGAAGTCAGGAATGTAAAAAGAAATCAGGGAAATAAAAAACGGGATTTTTCAAATTGGAGGATATATGCTCTGATTTTTTTAATTTTATTTGTCGTCCTGAGCATCCTGGTGAAACTTTATTCCATCCAGGTCATCAATTATGGTTCATACAAAGCGCTGGCCGACGATGAGCATAGTTTGTTCAAAAAGCTCGTTCCGAGCCGGGGAGAGATTTATCTGCAAGACAATGACGGCCTTTTTCCGGCGGCGGTGAATAAGGAATCACAGATGGTCTATGCGGTACCGAAAGAAATCAGCAATCCGACCCAGACGGCCCAAGAGCTGGCGGACGCGCTACAACTTAACGAAAGCGATTTGGTCAAACAATTAAGCAAGCCCAACGATACTTATGAACCGATCGAACACAAGTTGAGCGACGCTGAAGTTCAAAAGATCCAAGACCTGAAACTAAAAGGAGTCTATCTGGCGCCGGAAGTTTATCGCTATTATCCTTCGGACGAACTGGCGGCCAATGTCTTGGGATTTTTGGGCTGGAAGGAAAATACTCTGGCTGGACGTTATGGCATTGAAGCGTCGTTTGAAAATGAGTTGAAAGGCAAACCGGGAACGGTGTTGCAAGACTTAACGACTTCTGGCAACTGGGCGGCGGTTGGTAAGCAAGAAATTACTCAAGCAACTGATGGCGATAGCTTGGTTTTAACAATTGACCGCAATGTCCAATACGAGGCGGAAAATTTATTGAAAAGCGCGATTGAAAAATATCAGGCAGACAGTGGAAGCGCCGTGGTCATGGATCCGAAGACCGGCAAGGTGCTGGCAATGGCCGACTATCCGACTTTTAATCCGAATGATTATTCGCAAGTTTCCAATATGAGTGATTACATCAATTCGACCGTGAGCGACGCCTATGAGCCCGGCAGTATCTTTAAGGCAATTACGATGGCGGCCGGACTCGACAGTGGCAAAATTACGCCGGATACAACCTACACTGATACGGGAGCAGTCCATATTGATGGCTATACTATTAAGAATGCTCTATTGAAAGCCTACGGCGTCCAGACGATGACGCAGGTCTTGGAACTTTCGTTGAACACCGGAGCGATCTTTGCTGAACAGCAGATCGGTAATCAAAATTTTTTAAATTACGTAAAACGTTTCGGTTTCGGAGCGAAAACCGGCATCGATCTTCCCGGAGAAAGCGCCGGAAATTTGTCCAATCTTGATAACGTCAATAGTAAAATCGATTATTATACTGCCTCGTTCGGACAGGGCATCACGATAACACCGATCCAATTGGTGACGGCCTACAGTGCGATCGCTAACGGCGGAGAACTGATGAAGCCGCAGATTGTGGATAAGATAATCCATCCGGACGGCAGCGCGGAAACAATCCAGCCGCAGCCGGTACGCCGGGTGATTTCGGAAAAGGCCGCGCAAGAAGCTGCGCAAATGCTTCGTGCCGTAGTGACTAAGGGGGACGGCGGATTGGCCGATGTTCCAGGTTATCAGGTGGTCGGCAAGACCGGAACGGCCCAGGTTGCCAGTACTGATTCGCGCGGCTATGCGAACGGCATCACGATCGGATCTTTCGCCGGCTTTGCGCCGATGAATAATCCGAAATTCGTAGTTTTGGTCGAAATTGTCAATCCGAAAGCCATCGAGTGGGCGGAATTCAGCGCGGCACCGACCTTTGGCGAACTTATGAAATTTCTGCTAGACTACTACAACGTGCCTCCGACGGAAAAATATACCGCGGCGGATATGGTCAGATTTGACCAAGAGCATGATCTTCAGGATTATTTTCTGCAGAACCAAAATTCTGACGGAACCGGCGGCACAAGCAATGGCGGCACGGGCGCTGTAAGCATAAACAGTAATAATAACAATGAAAGCGGCAAAGCAAACAACTAAAAAAGTGGCATTTCTCAAGGCATCGCTCCGGGTGATGGCTGCTTTGGTTTTGAAAAAATATAATCCCAAGATCGTAAGCATCACTGGATCGGTCGGAAAAACTTCCGCCAAGGAAGCGATTTTTACGGTTTTGGAAAAAAAATTCCGAGTGCGGAGGAATGAAAAAAATTATAACAACGAGATCGGGTTACCACTGACGATCATTGGAGCGGATAGCGGAGAATCATCGATCCTTGGCTGGCTGAAAGTTTTTTTAAAATGGTTGGGCATCATGATCTGGCCTTTGGAATATCCGGAGATCCTGATTTTGGAAATGGGGGCGGATATGCCGGGCGACATCGCTTACTTGACCAGTTTCGTCAAATCTAACATTGGAATCATCACTGAAATTTCCCAAAGCCACATTGAATTTTTTGGCAGCCTGGAAAATATCGCCAAAGAAAAAGGTATGCTCGTGACCGGTCTGGAAGAAAAGGCTTTGGCGGTCTTGAATGTCGATAACGCTTACGCTGTAAAATTACGCAAAGAAACAAAATCTCGGGTGATGACTTTCGGTTTTGCTGAAGAAGCGGATATTCGGGTGACCGATGTCGCTTTCAATTATTCGGAAGACCAGAAAAATATCAAAGGTCTCAGTTTTAAATTGAATTACGGAGGCACGACCATTCCGATGCGTCTCAATAATGTGCTGGCGAAACATCAGGTTTACGCCGCTTTGGCGGCAGCGGCGGTCGGGTTGGAATTCGGAATGAATCTGGTCGAGATCGGCGCGGCTTTGGAAAATTTTTCCTTGCCGTACGGCCGGATGAATCTCATTGCCGGAATAAAAAATTCTTTGATCATCGATGACACGTACAATGCTTCACCGTCGGCGACGCTGGCCGCGCTGGAGGTGTTAGGTCAGATCAAAGCGCCGAGAAAAATTGCTGTTCTGGGAGACATGTTGGAATTGGGAGTGAAGACCGAAGAGAGTCATCGGATAATCGGCGAAAAAATTGTACATAATAAGATCGACATTTTTTTTGCAGTAGGAATTAGAATGAAATTTGCTGTCGCTGTCCTGGAGGGACATAATTTTTCTAAAGAAAATATTTTTAGTTTTGAAAATCCGATAGAAGCGGGGAAAAAATTGAAGGAAATGATTAAAGAAGGTGATCTGATTTTAGTAAAAGGATCGCAGGGGATGCGGATGGAAAAGGTGGTTGAAAAAATCATGGCGGAGCCATTGCAAGCCCCGAAACTTTTGTGTCGCCAGTCGGAGAAGTGGCAAAAAACTCCTTTCAAGCGCGTCTAATTTTTTAAGTGGAGACTGATTAAAAGGCTTATTGAAAACCTTTTTTGTTTTACACACAGACATTTGTCGGTTTTGTATTTAATAATAATTGTAGCATTTCATTTGGACTTTTCCCATTCAAACCGCAGTGTTCCAGGTTGTTGTAATGGATATTCCATAGCTTAATCTTT
>JAJYJP010000054.1 GCA_021789395.1 bacterium
CACTCTGATCACGACTCCGCCTCCAATCTTTTCATCCACCACATTTTTCAAAACTACTTCTTTCGCCCGATATTTTTTCTTCAAAAAATCTTCGATTTGTTTGGTCATCGTATCTTGTATCTTGTATCTTGTCGCAACTTCCGCCTCTACCATGCCATTTTCTCTGTTATAAATCTCAGAAAATCTTTCCATGATCTGATCAGCCAGTTTCAGCTGGTTGTTTTTTTGCAAAACTTTCAGAAAATTGGCAACAACAGCATCAACTTCCGGTTGGGATTTTCCGGCTGTCAATTCATAAAGCGACCTGGCATATTGTGTCGAGGTGATTTTCATTATTTAATCGCTTTTTCAATTAATTCTTTATCTTTTGCAGCATCGATCTTTTCCGCGATCAGTTTTCCCGTCGCCGCCACGACCAGATCCGCCATTTCCGCTTTCACTTCCGCCATCAGCTTCACCCGTTCTTCCTCGATCTTCTTCTGCGCTTCGGCTATGACCTTTTCGGATTGCGTCCGGGCTTCCGCCGTGATTTCCTCCTTATTTTTTCGGGCGATTTCCTGCGCCTGATCGATGATTTGACGCGCTTCTTTCCGAGCCTCCGCCAATGTTTCCCTTTCTTTTTCTTCCATATGGATTAATTTGTCCTGCGCTTCTTTGGCGTCCTTCAATCCCTTTTCGATCTTTCCCGTCCGTTCGTTCAGTTTCTTCAGGATCGGATGATAAGCAAACTTATACAGCACGAGCAGCACGATTATGAAATTGACAAGCTGCGCGAGCAACAGATTGGTTTCGACGTGAAATGTTGATAATATTGATCCCATAAGATTGATTTTCCTTATTCTTCCTCTCCTTTCTAAGGAGAGGAATTAAAGGAGAGGTTAATCCTCGAAGAATTAAAGAGGAGAGTTGAAAAAAATAATTACATCCATCAACACCCCTCCTTAATCCTCCCCTCATCTGAGGGGAGGAGGAGTTGTAGTTTACTTTAGATTGAAAATGCGATAACCAACGCGTAAATCGCGACGGCTTCCGCAAAGGCCATGGCCAAAAGCATCGGCACTAGGATCTTTCCGGTGGCTTCCGGATTCCTTCCGATCGATTCCATGGCTTTGGCACCGATCATACCGATGCCCAGGCCCGGACCGATCGCTCCGAGTCCGATCGCCAGCGCTTTAGCCAGAGTTGTTAAATCCATATTTTTTGTGCTTATATCATGCGCGCTTTCTCTCTCTGCGGGGAGCGCTCATAATGCAAGCATAAATTAATTTATTAAATTCTAATGTTCCTCTTTTTCCGTCGCGATGCTCATATATACCAAAGCCAACATAGCAAAAATCAGCGCTTGAATCAAACCGACCAGAATTTCCAGAAAAATGAACGGCAGAGGCAGCAGATAGGCAAAGATGGCCATCATCGAAGCCAGCAGAACTTCACCCGCAAAAACGTTACCGAAAAGACGAAAGGAGAGCGAGATCACCTTAGCAATTTCTCCGATCAGCTCGATCAGACCGACGAAAGCTTTGATGGGATTGACCAGGATTATCGTGAAATCTTTGGCCACCTTTCCCGGAATCTCCGCAAATGCTTTGACATTTATGAACTTGTTGAAATATTGCCAGACACCGACCGCTACGATTCCCAAAAGGTGCGCGGCAATAACAGTGAACAGCGCCATCGACAAAGTGGTGTTTAGATCGGCGTTCCCTCCGCGGAAGAACGGCACGAAGACCCGGCTGCCGCCTTCGGCTTTTACCAGTCCGATCGTTCCGACGCCCGGCAGGATTCCCATCCAATTATTTATCAGGATAAAAATAAAAAGTGTCAGAACGATCGGCAGAAATTTTTCCGACTTTTTCCGGCTGCCGGTGATGCTGTCGGCCAGTGTCAACGCTTCTTCCAGAAGGATCTCAAAAACATTCTGCAGCCCGCGCGGGACCATCTTGATCTTTCTACTCATCACTAAAATCGCGGAGACTATGATGATGACCGCGATCCAGCTGTTAATCAAAGAATTGGTGACGGTCAGCTTACCGATCTGAAAAATCGGTTCGGCGTAAAGCGGCGACTCCTGCTTGATTCCCGTCTGAGCCTGGACGGGCTTGGCCGGTGCCTGGGAAATCGTACGGTTTTTTTGTAGCTTATTAGTTGCTGCCATTTATTTTTTATCTTCTTTATCTTTTTTCTTATTGTTGGTTTCCTTATCGATCCTTTTCATCTCCTTCAGCGTGTCGTGGATGATACCGACGATCGAAATTATGAAAGCGACTCCGACACTCACCAAAAAAAGCCACGGGGCGGTGTTATATTTTTTGTCCAGCCATTTTCCGACGATAACCGCAAGAATAACCGGGCCAGCAATCCAACCGCTTAACTTCGCAAACAATGTAAGTCCGGGTATCCACCAGGGTGTTTTGGGATTATTTTGATCGTCTTGCATCACAAAAATTAGGAAAAATACTACGTTATTAATTTTCTCGTGAATTTCTAAAAAAGTCAACCCCGTAAAATTTTCTCGATTTTTTTTCTTATTTCCCACCCCTTGCAATGTCTCAAAACTCCCAAATATGACTGCCTGCCTTGATCAAATGACTCTTTTGAAATCAAATTACATTGAAAATCCGTCTTTTTCTTTTGCATTTTTTTAAATATTCTTCTTTTCGTTTTTGTCCGCAGAACCCTGTGATGTGGCAGAACGACATAACCTAAAAAATCAATTCCTTGCCGATATTTTCGCAAAATGATTTTATTCGGATGCAGATTTAATTTCAGTTGTTCCTGAAGAAAAGTATCAATTTTAGGAATTAGTCCCAGCAAATAATCTTTTTTATCCGACAAAATTATAAAATCATCGCAGTATCTTAAATAATATTTTTCTTTCAACTTATGTTTAACAAATTGATCCAGTTCGTTCAAATAAATATTGGCGAATAACTGGCTAGTGACATTGCCTAGTGGAATGCCTTTTGGAAAACTTTGAATAATTTTCTCAATAAGCCAGATCGCATTTTTATCTTGAATTTTCTTCCTGATTAATTGCAACAATAATTCCCGATTTACAGAATCGAAAAATTTTTTAATATCGCATTTGAGAGCGAAAATATTTCGCGAATTGTTCTGACTTGCTTTTTGGCAGAATTTTTCCAATCGATTGACCGCTCGATGTGTTCCTTTTTTAATTCGGCAGGAGTAGGAATCGAAGATGAAAGATTTATCGAAAATTGGATACAGGATCCTGAAAATAGCATGGTGAATAATTCTATCTTTAACTGTGGCTTTGTGGATTCGCCGCAATTTTGGATCGCACACGTTGAATGCGGTATAATGGGAATGTTGGTAAGTTTTGTTTTTTGATTCCCGATGAAGCTGAAACAGATTGTTTTCCAAATTAAATTCGAATTGTTGGACATCAATTTTACTCCTTTTGCCTTTTCTGAATTCTTTCCAGGCCAGAAACAAATTTCCCAAACTAATAATTTCTTCAAAAACATTATGACTAGTATCTATTCCGCTAAGACCCCCCCCCGGCGAAGCTTCTAAGCCTGACGTTCCTTTGGTTCATAAAATTTGTGAGTTTTATAAAAAAATTTATTTGTTATCGCAAAAAATATCCAAACGCGACCGCCTAGGCATATTCACAAAAATAGAAAGAATTATTCTGGAAATAATCGATTTATCCATAACCGCTTCACTGGAATCAAAAAACAATAAATTTACGTATCTTAATCCAGTTCGGATTAAGATAGAAATGCTAAAAAGATTTTTCCGTATCAGCCACGATCTGGAAATTATCAATCAAAAAATCTATATTGATCTGGAATTGGATCTGCAGGAACTTTCCAAAATGACCAACGGTTGGATAAGATATTTGCAATAGTATTCCCATTAAGAAATCCCGGGGTAATCGGGATCTCTTTTTGGAAACTTCTTGACGGGGACGCCAGTTGTCATTGTGATTGTCGGAATTGTTCCGGTTCACCTTCAACTTGCCTTCGTTCCAGTTCACGATCCAAACGTTGCCATCCGCATCACGCGCACCCGTTATTTTTTGTCTGGTTTCATCAAATGTCGCTCACCGAAAATCTTTTGCAAAATTTTCTGCGTTGGCCGGCAACACGGCCGGATTTTTTTATGAAGCATTTTGCCAAAGCAAAAACCTTCACCAAAACCAAACAAGCAGTTTCCTATGTTTACTGGCAAACCGCTATCCTATCTTTTTGAAAAGATTCAGACCGGTTGTATTAGCCTGGACTTATCTTAACATAAAATATTTTGGATAAAAAATGGGTTCGGCTAATGCCGAACCCGAAGGTTAAAAGTTTTAAGTCAAAAGTTTTATTTCTCCGACTTTGTCGGAGAGGAAACTATTTGACGGGGACGCAAGCGGTCATAGCGATTGTCGGAATCGTCCCGGTACACCCCCAACTTGCCGACGAACCAGCGCACGATCCAAACGAGGCCAACCGCACCACGCGCAGAAGTGATTGTTACGGTATTCTCGTCCAGATGTTTGCCTGTTTCCTTAAAATACTTTAGTTCGTGCAAAAGCCGGTCGCTTAAATTTTCCGTTTTCAACCCTTCTTTTTCGATCATATCGGCGGACTTATTTTTGTGTTTTTCATCCGCCGCTTCTTCATTCCTAACCCAAATGAAAGAATCTTTGACATCTTTTTTTATGACGACATCATCAAGGCTTTCATTGGTATCCTTCCAGGTTGGAAAAAGCTCTTTGCATTTCTGGAACAATGTTTCGTTTGACAAACTGCCAGACCTGAACTGCAGGCGAGTAAATTCTTTTTCTTCTTCGGGCGTGCGCTCAGGAATATCCAAACCAGACAGATCAAACTGCTTTTCGGGAAAACAATCCTTAAGAAAGTTCTCCCATTCTTTGACCATCTCCTTTTCCGCCGCGGTTCTTTCCTTTTTGGAAGAGGTTGCAATTTCCGGCTTGCCTTCAATTTCGGCCAGCTCGGATTTTTTGGCGGCTACATCAGTCAGGAGCTCATTGCGCTTTTTGTCCATTTCAAGAGCTTCCCCGTGTGCCTCATTTTTCATTTCCTCTTTTTTGGCAAGAATCCCTGCTTCAAACATTTTACGATCCATAATTTTTGCCCCCTTTATAAGTTGTTTATTTATTTTAGCCACGATTGGCTTTTTCTCCTTAACTTGCTTTAAGTATAGCAAAAAATTCGGCTTTTGTCCAACAAACTTCAAATGCGCGACGGTTTATATACGAAACAGAATCTTCACGTTTTCGGTTGTAATTCTTTCAATTTCGAAAATATCCATTCCTTTCATTTTCGCGATTTTTTCCGCCACGTACTTCACATAAAGCGGCTCGTTGCGTTCGCCTTTGTGCGGCACCGGAGTCAAATACGGACAGTCGGTTTCCAAGACGATATTTTGCAAATCAACCTCTTTGATCAGCCGGTCATAAGATTCGGAATAAGTGATGACGCCATTGAGACCAATTTTGTAATCCAGTTCGATGAATTTGTTGGCTGTTTTATAGCCTCCCACGAAACTGTGAATCACACCCTTTCTCTCGACCGGATTATTTTTTAAAATTTCCAAGAGATCCGGGTAAGCATCCCAACAATGGACCATAACCGGTTTTTGGACTTCGTTGGCCAGTTTTATAAATTGCAACAAAATTTCTTTCTGCTTGTTCTTTAGTTCTTCAA
>JAJYJP010000055.1 GCA_021789395.1 bacterium
AAATAAATTCAGTTCAAGGAGGGGTCAAAAGTGTGACCAGGTTTTGAAATAAGTAATTACATAATGATAAAATGAACAAATCTTACGCCTGGTATCAAAAGCTGAAAAAACCAACCTGGGCGCCGCCGGGTTGGCTCTTCGGCCCGGTCTGGACGGTTTTGTATATTCTCATCGCCATATCTTTCGGCGCGGTTTTTTTGGAAACGTTTGCTGGAAAATTATCTTGGCTCACCGCTCTGCCGTTTGTGCTTAATTTGATTTTTAATTTTTCTTATACTTCTTTGCAATTTGGATTGAAAAATAACTATCTGGCCTCTGTCGATATCATTTTGATTTTAGGAACATTGGTCTGGTCGCTTCTGGCGATTTATTCTTATGCCCATTGGATCGCGATTATGAATATTCCGTATTTGCTTTGGGTAAGTTTTGCCACCATTCTTCAGTTGACGGTCGCATATCTGAATAAGGAATGAAATAATCTTGAGGTGGTATAATGAAATAAAGACATAATTTTTAAAAAATAATCCTATGCCAAAACCGATCGGAAAATTTAATTCTATTGTCCTGGCGGTCAAGGACATGAAGAAAAGTGTTAAATTTTATCGTGACGTCTTGAGCTTTGAAGTGGTCGAAAAGTATGACGAGTGGAGCGAACTTAAAGCCGGAAATTTCTATGTCGGCCTCTACGAAGGAAAACCAAAACCGGCTGGCACTATATTTCCAACCATTGAAGTGAAAGATATTCAAAAGACCGCCAATGAGCTCAAGAGGAAGAAAGTGAAATTCGTGGACGAGCCGTATGAAGAAGATTACGGCTGGCTGGCAATTTTTGAAGACCCGGACGGTTATCTGTTTGAACTGTTCCAGGAAAAGTAAATGAAAAATTTCAAGAAGACAATCTATCTCATTGCGGCGATGCTTCTGGGCTTTCTGCTGGCATTCATCGTTTACGCGGAACTGGCGATTTGGCAGATCGAGCACCTATCATCGAACGGAAATAATTTTTGGGAATTCCCGATTCTGGCGATTGTGGGAATCACCCTTTTCTATTTTATCGGCCAGCGCTGGTGGCAGATCATCTATGTCGAGCGTCGCCATTGGCAGTGGAAAAAGAAAAAATAAAGTTATCCACAGCTCAGCTATTGACAGTGATAATGACAGTGATAAAATATCACTATGGCTTGCTGCTAGGCTCCGTACACAAGAATCGGACGGCGGACAAGTCTAGGAGATCTGCAGTAACTCCGCCCTAATAACTTAATAATCAGCATCTGAGGTGCTGATACAAAAAACAAAATGCAAACGCAAAACGTGCAGGTGCAGGAAAAAGTGCACTCGCAGATGGTCAAAGCCGGCAACAAAGCCTATTTCTTCGACGTGAAGAAAGCTTCGAACGGCAGCAACTATCTGACAATTGCCGAATCGTACAAAAACAAAAACGGCGAAAAAGTGATCAATCGGCTACTGCTCTTCAAAGATCATCTTCCGGAATTCGCCGGCGCATTGGATGAAGTTAAGAAATATTTGCAATAGAAATTAAAAAAGAAAAACCGTCCCGATCAACGGGGCGGTTTTTGTATAAAAATATTATTTTTCAAACTTGCATTCTTTGCTGGAACATTTCACTTTGCCTTTGGCGGCGAAGACTAAGAGTGAGCCGCATTTGGGGCAAGTCTCGCCGGTCGGCTTGTTCCAGACGGCGTAGTCGCAATCCGGAAAACGGTTGCAGCCGTAGAATAGTCTTCCTTTCTTGGATTTCTTCTCGACGATCTCGCCGGTGCCGCATTTGGGACATTTCACGCCGGTCTTCTTTTCGATCTTCTTGATATTCTTGCATTCCGGATAGTTGGAGCAGCCTAAGAAACTGCCAAACCTTCCACGCTTTACGACCATCGGCGCGCCACAGACTTCGCAGATGACGCCTTTGTATTCTTCGGCTTCTGCTTTTTCTTCCGCGGTCTTTTCGGTGTATTTGCAGGTCGGATAGTTGGAGCAGGCGATGAATTTTCCGAAGCGGCCGAATTTGACGACCAGATCGCCGCCACAGTCCGGACATTTGCGGTCCAGTTTTTCCTGGTAGTCTTCTTTCTTAACTTCCTTGGTTTTTTCTGCCAGGTTTTTGTGGAACGGTCCGTAGAAATCCCGAATGACCGGCACCCATTCCCGTTTGCCTTCGGCGATGGCGTCAAAATCTTCTTCGATATTGGCTGTGAATTTGGTGTCGACGATGTCCGGAAAATGATCAACCAAAAGATCACTGACTAATGTGCCGATCTCCAGCGGGTATAATCTTTTTTCTTCGTTTTTGTCGACATATTTCCTTTCAATGATCGTAGAAATAGTCGGTGCATAAGTCGACGGTCGGCCGATACCGTTTTCTTCCAAAACTTTAACAAGCGTCGCTTCGCTGTAACGCGGGGGAGCGGAAGTGAATTTCTGATTGGAAATCACATCGACTAAATCCAAAGTATTTCCGATTTCAAGCGGCGGCAAAATATTTTCTTCCGTCGTTTCTCCATAAACTTTCAGATAACCGTCGAAAATCAGAGTCGAGCCGTTGGCACGCACCAAATATTTATTCTCTTTATTTTCTGCGGCAATATCAACTTTGACTGAGGCGAATTTGGCCGGTTGCATCTGGCAGGCCATCATCCGGTTCCAGATCAATCGATATAGTCTATATTGATTATTATCGAGCGCTTCTTTAAGTTCATCGGGTGTTTTTTCCGGATAGGCCGGCCGGATAGCCTCATGCGCTTCTTGCGCGCCTTTCGATTTGGTTTTATAGAATCTCGGATTTTCCAATGTATACTCCTTGCCGAATTGGGAAGCGATCACCTTTTGGGCGGCGAGCATCGATTCCATGGAAAGGTTAACCGAGTCGGTTCGCATGTAAGTAATGTGGCCTTCCTCATAAAGTTTCTGGGCGATCGACATTGTTTGCTTGGATGAAAAGCCTAAAATGTTGATGGCGGCTTGCTGCAAAGTGGAGGTTGTGAACGGTGCGGGTGGCGTGCGCAAAGTTTCTTTCTTGGCGACGTTGGCAACTTTATACGCCGCGCCTTTTAGGTTGGCTAAAATTTCGTCGGCTGTTTTTTTGTCGACGATGATCGTTTGTCTGGTCTTGTAGTCGCCGGCGAAAAGTTTGAGCGTGACGGTTTTTTCGATTTTTTCTCCGTTCTTTTCGGTCAGTGCCGCTTCAAACTCTTGAGCGGAATCTTTAGCCTTTAGTCTTAAATTGATCGTCCAAAATTCTTCCGATTGGAAATTCTTAATTTCTTTTTCTCGTTCAACAATCAGACGCAGCGCGACCGACTGAACGCGCCCGGCCGACAAGCCGCGGCGAACTTTTTTCCAGAGGAAAGGGGAGAGTTCATAACCAACCAGGCGGTCCAGAACGCGGCGCGCTTGTTGGGCGTCGACCAGATGCAGATCGATCTGGCGCGGATTTTCCAAGGCTTTTTCAATGGCGCCTTTGGTAATTTCATGGAAAACAATTCGCTTGATATTTTTTTCGTCCAAACCTAAAGCGCTGACTAAATGCCAAGAAATAGCTTCTCCTTCGCGGTCTTCGTCAGTTGCCAGGATCACGCCTTCGGCCTGGTCGGCCAACTCCTTGAGTTCTTCGACGCGCGGTTTGGCTTTGGTTGGAATAGTATATTCCGGTTCGAAATCGTGCTTGATGTCAATGCCCATCTTTTTGGTAGGCAGATCGCGCACGTGGCCATAAGAAGATTTAACTTTGTAGTTTTTTCCCAAAAATTTGCCTATGGTTTTGGCTTTGGTTGGGGATTCAACTATGACTAATTTCATGAATTTTGGATTAATAATTTTTAATTTTGAACCAAATCTGAATTTTTAAAATTATAAATTAATTAATTAGAAATTGATTAGAAATTTAAAATTAAAAATTGGAAATTATAATGATATGTAATTCTGTCCGCCGATATTTTTCACCCAGCCTTTCATTTCCATTAACGCCAGATGGCCGGAAACAGTTGCAGTTCCCAGTTTAGATAGTTTTGAGATATTGTCAATGTGAAGCGGATCGCTTCCTAAAATTTTCAGTAATATTTCTTCTTCGGGATTGTCCGGAATTTTTGGAGTATTACCTGCAGTCCGGGTATTTTCGTTCAGGTTTAGTTCTTCCAAAATATCTTTGACATTGGTCACGACTTTGGCGCCGCTTTTTATCAGGCTGTTGGTGCCGCCCGATTGGGCGGAAAAGATGGAGCCGGGTACGGCGAAGACCTCTCGGTTAAATTCCAAAGCTAGATCGGCCGTGATGAGAGAGCCGCTCTTTTCACCCGCCTCGATAACAAGCGTTCCGGCGGAGAGGCCGGCGATGATTCGGTTGCGGGCGGGAAAATTTCCGGGTGCGGCTGCAGTTTCGATAGGAAATTCGCTCACGAGCGCGCCGTTTTCCGCAATCTCTTGGGAAAGGTTGAAATTAGCGCGGGGATAGATGCTTTTATCGTCCAGACTGTTGCCCAAAACGGCCACGGTTTTGCCGCCGGCGCCTAAGGCACTACGGTGGGCGATGGCGTCAATGCCCAGCGCCATCCCGCTTACTACCGTTATGCCGGCTGCTGCCAGGTCGTGGGCCAAAGCCGTGGCGGCCTGCGCGCCGTAAGAAGTAAATTTGCGCGAGCCGACGATTGAAATCATCGGTGCGCTGTTTAAATCAAAATCTCCTTTCTTATATATAATGTAGGGAGGATTGGGAATTTCTTGCAGAAGGCGGGGATAGGCGGAGTCTTCCAGTGTGATTATTTCAATTCTTTCTTTTTCCAATTTTTCCCATTCCTGTTCGGGATCAATCGTTTTTCTTTCTTGGAACAATTTTTCACTGACGGCATTGCCGACTTTGCTGGCTTTTAGGTCGGAAAGGCCGGCGTGCCAGATATTTTCCGGTGTTTCGAAAAAATTCAAAAGCAATTTCATCCTTTGCGGTCCGACCCCGTTGATTTTATTAAGTGCGTTTAAGTACTTGAGCTGGTTTTTATTTTGCATCTTGCTGTAAATTTTAACATAGGTTGAGCAATTGACAAAAAAATATTAATTTGATATGTTGTCATACTGGTTCCAGAAGAAGAAATTAGAACATTTTATGCAAAAATAATATTGGTTTCCACAATCTCGTTCGTAAGTTCGAACGCGAGACGTCCTCCTTAGTTTTGCAAGTAGAGTAAGCGCATTTCTGCGTGATAATTCACGATGGGGATGCCACTTGCGTGCGGGATTGCGGAAAGCAATTAAAAAAAACCGCCCACCGGCGGCCTTTTTTATCGTCGAACGGAGCGAGAGAAATGAAAATTTATTTCAGAAAAATCTTCGCCTCGTTCAGAATATCATTCTCGATATTTTTTATTTTTCCCATTTCTTCCTCCGAAAATTTTCCCAACACGAAGTCATGGGCGCCGCGGCGGCAGGCCGGCGCATTTTCATCCGCTCCGTCTCCGCCGATGCCGACGCGGATGCGGCGGAACTTCTGGGTGCCGATTTTTTCGATAATGTCTTCGATGCCGTGGTGGCCGGCCGAAGAAGAATCGGTAGCGACTTTATATTTTCCGATGGCAAT
>JAJYJP010000006.1:0-24624 GCA_021789395.1 bacterium
TAAATTACATCAAAAACCAGGACCATCGGAAAGTAGACATGGAAAATCTCAAATTGTTCTAGCCGTCGTTAGACGGCAAGATAGAAACCACTAGCGTATGAGCTAGTGGTTTTCATTCATTTATTTTATGAAAATATTAGTTACCGGTGGTGCCGGTTATATCGGCTCCCACACCGTCCGCAAACTCAAACAGGCCGGGCACGAAATCGTCATTTTTGATAATTTATCCTCCGGTCACAAAGACGCCATCAAAGGCTTTTCCCTGGCCGTCGGCGATCTGACTGACAAAAGCGCCTTGGAAAAAGTTTTTGCGGAAAATAATTTCGATGCCGTCGTCCATTTCGCCGGTTCGATTGAGGCCGGAGAATCAATGACCGATCCAAAAAGATTTTTCGACAACAATCTTGTCAACAGCCTCAATCTTCTGGAGGCGATGCTTGCTCACGATGTAAAAAAAATTGTTTTCTCATCTTCCGCCGCGGTCTACGGCGAATCGGAAAAGATGCCGGTCGAAGAAATAGACCCGAAAGATCCAACTAATGTTTATGGACTCACCAAACTGATGTTTGAGCAAGTTCTGGACGCCTATGACGCCGCTTACGGCCTTAAATCCGTAGCCCTGCGCTATTTTAACGCCGCCGGAGCCGATCCCTCTGGAGAAATCGGCGCGGATCACAAGCACAAAACTCATCTCATCACTTTGATTCTGCTTGCCGCACTGGGAAAACGCGACGCGATTAAAATCTTTGGTACCGACTACCCCACTCCCGACGGCACCGGCATCCGCGATTACGTGCACGTTTCCGATCTGGCCGACGCGCACGTGCTGGCGCTGGATTATCTCAAAAAAAACAATCGCTCCGATAAATTTAATCTTGGAAATGAAAAAGGCAATTCGGTGCGCGAAGTGATCGAGCGGGCGAAAAAGATCACCGGCATCGATTTCAAAGTGATCGAAGAAGGCCGCCGCGAAGGCGATCCGGCCAAACTTGTCGCTAGCTCGCAAAAAGCCAAAGACATCCTCGGCTGGCGGCCTCAATTCGACACGATCGACCAAATCTTGGAAACCGCTTGGACATGGCACAAGAATCATCCGGACGGATTTGAAAAATAAATGCGCAAAAAAATAATCATCGGAATAATTTTGATTTTAATCCTGGCAATCGTTTTGCTTTGGCTGGTTTTTAAAATTCGTCACGCGGACACTACCGGCAAATTGCAAGAATGTCCGCAGACCTGGATCGTTAACAAGATGCCGACCACTTCCAAGTCAAATCTTCCGAAGCAATATTTTGTCCTCGACGGAAAGCGGCGGGAATTGTCCGAATTTGATCTGGATTGGGTAAAGAAAAATTGCAATTTGAAACAACAGATCGTTCAATAAATCGGTATTTACCCCATGGCAAGCCCTGGACTCTGTCGAGTTCCGCGGCAAGCCGCGGGGTATTTACCTCTTTGTTGTCATCACTCGCTCAGAAACGAAAACAAGTTTTCGATTCTCTCGCTTCGTTCGACAATAACAAACAACTAAACGAACAATGAAACAAAAAAATCATAAATTTAAAAAAATCGTCGCGCTTCTAGGCGCAATTTTTCTAGCATCGTTCGGCTTCTTCGATTATTCAATCGCGGCGGCAAACAATCCGGCCAAACAGCCTCTACAAAAGATCGGGTTTCGAACGGGAGGAACAAGCAAAAACGATTATGTTAAAGGAGAAGTCCTGGTCAAATATAAATCAAGCGCGATAAATTTAAAAAAATCTTCCGGTTCCGCCAAGGCTGACAAATTTGAAAGCGGCCAAGGCTTCAAAAAGCTTTCCGAGTTCAAAAACTTGAACGTGCGACTTCTGAAATCGGATAAATCGACGAGCGACATGATTAAGGATCTTAAGAACGATCCGTCGGTTGAGTATGTCGAGCCGGACTACACAAGACATCTGGACGCCGATCCCAATGACACCTATTTTACTCTGCAATGGGCGTTAAACAACACCGGCCAAGCCGTAAACGGAAAAACCGGCACATCCGGCGATGATATCAAAGCGCCAGCAGCTTGGAACATAGAAAATTCTTCCGCGTCTTCTGTCATCGTAGCGGACATCGATACCGGCGCGAACTACAACCATGAAGATTTGCTCGCCAACATGTGGAATGGGACAAACTGCGTGGATGAAAACGACGTCCTCATCTCGGGTGGCTGTCCGAACCACGGTTGGAATTATGCGACCAACTATCCGGTCGGCAATAACGATCCGATGGACACGGACGGCCACGGAACTTTCGTCGCCGGAATCATCGCGGCCGATGCCAACAATTCAACCGGCGTGAGCGGAATCAGTTTCTATAACCATGTAAAAATCATGCCGGTCGAATTCGGATTGGATGTCGCTTCCGAAATCGAAGCGATTGAATTTGCCAAAAACAACGGCGCAAAAGTTATCAATGCCAGCTTCGGCGGCGGCACATATTCGCAAGCGGAAAAAGACGCGATCGACGCTTTCCCTGGAATTTTTATCGCTTCGGCCGGCAACAACGGAACCGACAACGACACAACACCGGTTTATCCTGCGTCTTACGACAGCTCCAATATAATTTCCGTCGCTTCGACTGACCAGAACGACAACCTGTCTTCGTTTTCCGACTACGGCGCCACTTCCGTGAGCATCGCCGCGCCCGGAGAAAATATTATGTCAACTTACTACGATCCGACCGCACCATCCAACACCGAATACGGCTACGGCGACGGAACATCTTTTGCCGCGCCACTCGTTTCGGGAGTTGCCGCCGTACTCTTCGACCAGTTTCCCACTTTCACAACAGCTGACGTTAAAAATCAAATCCTTGATACCGGCGAAACCGTGGCGAGCCTTTCCGGAAAAGTCGCCACCGGAAAAATTCTTAATTTCAGCGCCGCCATGGAACAAGTTGCCACGCCCGCCATTTCTCTGGCTAGTGGAACATATTTTTCTAATCAATCCGTAACGCTTTCCGACGCCACTTCCGGCGCCACAATCCATTACACGACCGACGGATCCACCCCAACTTCCTCATCAATTCCATACACCGGCGTAATCACCGTCTCTTCTTCCGAAACAATCAAAGCGATTGCGATAGAATCAGGAATGTCAAACAGCAATGTAGCGAGCGCGAGTTATGTGATCAGCATACCCACACCCGTCTACCGCTTTTGGAGCAGCACTTACTCGCACCATTTTTACACTGCTTCACTGGACGAAAAAAATTATATTATCGCTCATTACCCAACCAACATCTGGAACTACGAGGGTATCGGCTTTGATGCTTTTTCAACTCAACAGCCAAACACTGTTCCCGTCTACCGCTTCTGGAGCGCCAAATACGACGGCCATTTTTACACCGCCTCCGAAACCGAAAAGAATTATGTCATCGCTACCTATCCCGACACAACCTGGCATTACGAAGGCATTGCCTTCTACGCGTATCCAACTCAAGAACCCAACACGACGCCAGTCTATCGCTTTTGGAGCAGCAGTTACAACGGACATTTTTACACATCTTCAGAAACGGAAAAAGATTACATCATTGCTCATTATCCGACCAACGTCTGGGACTATGAAGGTATTGCGTGGTACGTGCCGACGAACTAGCGGTTAGACATCTTAGTATTCTTGAGTTAAAATAGAACTATGGTTTCTTAATTTTTAACCCTGGGAAAAATGAAAAAAAATAAATACATCTTGATCGCCGCTGTCGTCGCAGTGATATCATTAGCTCCATTAAATAATACTCTTCGGGCAGCGGATCAAACCTCAGACGCTCAATCCGCTCTTGCCAAATATTCTTCCGCAGTTGAAAAAATAAAAAATACCGAATTTAAAAATCCCATCAAAGAAGCGTTTACCTCGAAGGAAATCACAAGTCTGAAAAAATTATCTAAAAAATCGTCAGGCAAAAATTTTTTGTCTGTTTCTTCTTCCACAACCCACCAAAAATCTCTTTCTTCAGTAAGCCTTAATTTGTTGCCTAATGGAAATTTTGAACAAGGCCACACTTCCTGGGATGAAGAATATACGACGGATGGCGGAAGCACCTGGTACCCGTATGATGGAATAATCGAATCCGGATCCGGAGGTTATGACAATTGGTACGCATCTTTAATCAAAGATGACGCGCTCATATCCTCAGATTTCGGAATTCCAGTCAACTCAAGCGCGATAAACCTCCAATATCAATACGAACTTGATAATTTCGGAACTTGCACTTATGGCACCAATGCCGTCTCCGTGGCTCTTGAGGATGAAACTACAGGCACCCTGCATCCTTTTTATCATTATCCCGGAATTGATCCGAATAATTATTCTTATGAAACTGAAAGTCTATCTATCAATAATGCACAAAACCTAAATGGACACAAGTTTAGATTGGATATATTTGCTTATCAAGACGATCCCAATTGCGATTACATCTTCAACATTGATAATATTTCCGTCACCACAACGACTTCTGACGCCTGTACCGGAACGACTTGCAACGTCTACCGTTTCTGGAGCGATAAAAATCAAGGACATTTCTATACGATGTCAGACACGGAAGCAAATTCTGTCATAAATAACTATCCCAGTGACGTATGGAATTATGAGGGGGTGGCGTGGACTGCCTTTCCTTCGCAACAACCTGGAACATTACCGGTCTATCGTTTTTGGTCAGACAAAAACCAACATCATTTTTTTACAATAAGCGAAGATGAGAAAAATCACATAATCGCAACTTACCCAAAGAATGTTTGGAACTACGAAGGAATCGCTTATTACGCCTATCCAACCCAACAGCCCAACACAACGCCGGTCTATCGTTTTTGGAGCGATCAAAACCAAGGCCACTTTTTCACAATTGATGAAAACGAAAAGAATCACATAATCGCAACTTATCCAAAGAATGTTTGGGATTATGAAGGCATTGGATGGTACGTGCCGACGAACTGAAAAGAATACTTATTGGAACTTTTTTGAAAATTCCAAGATCGAATCGAGCGCGACTTTCGCGTTGATTTCGGGAATTATCAATCCTTTCTCATATCTTGCGACTCTTTCGGCTGGCGCGCCGAGATTAAAGACAGCCAAAGGATATCCCATATTCATTATTTCTTCCGTAGTGTAAGAAAAGGTTTCCGGCCAGATTGATGGAATGAAGAATGTGTCAATATTGTTTTCTGCCGCCAGAAGCGGAGTTTTTTCTCTGTCATACGCTCCTAGAACTTTTAATTTATCGCTTTTGATCTTTTCGATCAGCGGACCGATTACCGTGATTTCGATATCGAGATTTTCTTTTTCAATGATGCTGATCATCTCTTTGACGATTTCCGATCCTTTAGCCTTGTTTATCCCTCCCAAGATTCCGATTGTGAAATGATGCGATTGTTCTTTCTTTTTTGCAGCAACTGAAAATTTTTCCACTTCATGAGGAATAACCTCGATCTTTTCTTGTGGAAGATCTTTGTAAGCTTTCTTTAAAATTTCCTCAGAAGCATTGGAAAAGAATACGATTTTGTCGGCCTTGCTTAAAAATTCGTTCCAAGCTTTTCTCCAAATCGCCTGATTTTTAGTTTTTATATATGCACTATGCTCCCAGTTTTTCTTTAACAGGCACTCGTTGCACATTTTAAGATCTGGAACGCCACAGTATTCATCTTGCCAATCCAGCAAGTTAAAAATTTGGCAGATGCTGTAGTAGTCATGAATCAAAATTTCCAATTCGCATTTTTTACCCGCTTTAATTGTTTCAATGAATTGCAAAAATTCCAGTGGATTTTCGTATGAAACTATCTGACTTAGCACAATCTTGCCAATTCCAACAAATTCGAATAATTTTTTAATTTCTCCCAAATCAGAACTGCTATAAGCAATGCTATATTTTTTATAATAATATTTGACGTGATATTCGATTTTTCGCGCGTCATAAGTCAAAAGCAAGATCCTCTTGCCTTCTTTCAGAGATTTTTCGGCATATTTTTTTCGGTACAAATTCGCTCCCCCACCTAACTCGTGATCGATGAAAAGGACGGCTTGGTTATCTTTTTGAAAATTCGAGGAGATAAGCATAATCAAAAAATCACGGATATTTTTCAGCGGATCTTTTTGGATGAAATTTTCCACATCTTTGGCGTAGTTCGGATGTTTATTAAGAAGTTTTTTGAAATTTTCCTCTATCAATCTTTTCTTTTCTTCGCTTGGAAATGATCCACCGTGCTTATGATAAACAAAAAGATTTGGCACAACAACATTTTTATATCCCGACTTGATCGCCCGTTGGCACCAGTCATTTTCTTCTCCGTAACCTTTGGTAAAAGTTTGCTCGTCAAACATTCCAATTTCATCGACTACGTCTTTATTGAAAGCCATACAAAATCCAATACCCGTTGGCAATGAAATGAAATTTTCTTCCGGTTTAACCATTTGGAAATATTTATCCAACTTAGCAACGCTCAATCCTTCAAAAATTTCGTTGTCTTTGGTAAAATCCGGAAAACTGCAGATTGTACCGGAATTAGTGAAGGGCGTGGCGCTGGCAATATTTTTTAATTTCAGGATCGGAAAAATTAATCTTTCCAACCAACCCGGCGGAACCTCCACATCCGTGTTCAGGAGAACAAAATGGCTTTCCGCTAATTTCACTGCCTTGTTTACTGTTTTGACGAAACCAAGGTTTTTTTCATTTTGAAAAAGCAAGATTTCTTTTTCCAGGTTTGTATTTTTGATACTTTGCAAAAACTCCCAAACTTTTTTATCAGGACTGGCGTCGTCAAAAATAATCAATCGGTACGGTTGATTGGTATTTTGAAAAATGCTTTCAAAAAGTTTCGGAAGATATTCCAAACCGTTGTAAACCGGAATTATTATGTCGATTTTTCTCATAATTCTATGACTTCTTAAATTTATCCAGCACGTCTCCTAATTTCACATACTTTTCCGTCGCGTCGATTTTTTTGGAATCCAAAACGCCCTTGCCGTGAACGATCAAATTATACATCCGCAAGAAAGATTTCGCGATACCTTCATTTCTCAAAGATGTTAAAAAAGAATTGATAAAATATTTAGTTTTTTTAAAATATTTTTCCAAGCAGTTTGTATTAGGAAAATATTTTTGATTTGTATTTCATATACAAATTGCGTATTTTCCAAAATTTAGACGAAGTAATTATTTGTAGCTCATTTCTCAGTTCTGCCAGCTCTTTCTTCTGGTCAATGATAATTGAATTCTGTTCATGCGTGTCATCTTCCAAGGTATATCTATAATCATCTTGTTTTATTTTGCTCCCCCATTTTTCCAAAAACAAAACTTTGTTTTCCTGGAGTTTGTCGGCGCGTCCTTCCGAGATGCTTTCATAATGATACACAACGCTTTGCGGACAATAGACAATGTCCTTCCCTGTTTCTTTGATTCTTAGGCACAAGTCTACGTCTTCATATCCATTTACAAAATTTTCATCAAAGCCTCCGACTTTTTTGAAGATATCCTTGCGTACCAGCATGCACGCGGCGGTTACCGCGTTGAATTTTCTTTTTTTATTCACATAGTGTTTTTCCTTCCTCTCTCTGGCATAAATATGATACGGAATCTTGTCTTCTCCAAAAACAACTCCGGCATGCTGAATGGTATCGTCAGGATAAAGCAATTTGCTTCCGGCTGCGGCAGAGGAAAAATCATCATCCAGTTCCTCGACCAAAATATCCAGCCAACCTTCCGTCACGATCGTGTCGTTGTTGAGAAAAAGAAGATATTTTCCTTTTGCAATCCCCGCACCTTGATTGCAAGCCTTGGCGAATCCCAAATTTTTTTCATTGCGAATCGTTATAATTTTGTCTTCCAAACTTTCCAAATATTTTTCAGTCCCGTCGGAAGAGGCATTATCAACAACGATCACTTCGAAAGGATATCTGGAACCCGCCTGAAATATTGATTCAAGGCATTTTTGAGTAAAATCTACTCTATTAAAAACTGGAATGATGATGCTGGTTTTCATCGTTAATTTTTGAACGTTTATTTTTATTTTTCAAAACTTTTTAGATATTCCGGCAGTTTCAAAATCCATTGCGCTTGTTCTGGATAAAAAAGAAATCTCTCCACATCTTTGGCGGCTTGTTTCAGATCGCTTTTTTCCGCCTGTGCTTCCAAGAATTTTACCAACTCGATGCGGTTTTTAATATCAATCCCCTTTTCTTTGAAAATATCATAATTCGGCTCAATATTTTTCTGACTCAAAAACCAGACAAGATCATAAAAATCCCGCCCTTTTTGATAGGGACGGAAAATAATCGCAATGACTTTCTGCGCGAAGAGAGTTTCCAACGAATTCGCGATGATGTTGAAATTTTTACCATACGCAAAAATTTGCTTTGACTTATAGCGAATATTTTTATACGGAGACGGATCAATTTCAAATTTAATCTTCAATTTCTGATCCGCCATGCCGCTCAGCCCCATCTCTCTCATCACTTCGGAAAACTTTACATTGATGATTATAATATTCTCAGTCTTTTTGACAGTAGCATCAGAGGTAAAACCCAGCTCTTTCAGTTTTTTTTCGATAAATTTGGCGAGTTCATCATAATCCAATCCGCTCTTGATCAGATCAAAATCCAGATCTTCCGAGAATCTTTCTATCTTATGCACAAACCGCAAACATGTCCCGCCCAGAAAGGACAAATGAGAACCGAATCTTGAATTGAAAACCGCCGCCAGAATTTCCGCTTGCAAATATTCGGTTAAAACGCGGCGCGGAACATTGGGAATGCCGTTTCTTTTGATATAATCTTCCAAAAAAAATTTATCTAGCATCTTTTTGATAATTTAAAACACTATCGATCAGGCCATTGACTTTCTTGTCATTAAGCAGATTTTTATACAGATCCAATTTTGCTTTTTTGAACTTGAAATCTTCATCAATCCTCATTTCTTTCCAAAAATCAGCATCCGGCCTGACTTTATTTTTATTCAAATACAGGTAGTCGATCAAAGCCTTCTCAGGAGTGGCGATATTGAACGAGATGTTCTTATCATTGCGTGTTTCATATCCGGTGAAAAATTCAGCTTTGATCTTTTGATATGTAAAATTTCCGAAAGGATTCTTAAAATATTTCGTCGTTCTGGATGTTACCGAAGTATAGGTACCTGGAATGTCCGGAATGATGCCATGGTAATTGAGTGCGAACTCTAAGCTTAAATATGAAGGTTCGTAAATTTTTTCCGCCAAAACCATAGGATCAATTTCGTTCTGCGTTTTGGCCAAAACATACAAGCCTCGTCTGATCTTTTTCAAGTATCCTTTTTTCGACCAAAACGCGATTTGGACCATGATATTTTTTTGATCGAAAAAGACGCTTTTTACCTCGGAAGCGGTAAAAACAGGGTAATCTTTCATTCTTTCTTCAAAATCGTAATATTGCATAGATAAGCCAATATTTTATAGTTTATGTTTCTTCGTATTATTATATATTATAATAGGAAGAAACTATTTGTCAATAGTCCAATTCAAAACTTTTGTAACGCCTCAAAGCATTTTTTTTAGGTAAATTCAACTCTGCTTAAAACTGGAATGACGATGCCAACCTTCATAGATCCGTTATTGGATAAAGTTTAAACTAACGCGCTGAGAAAATTATCGATGCTCATAACGCGTAATCATCCAACTTCATTTTTTTATTCATTAGTATTCAGCGAGTATTTTCAGTATCTTATCCGACAATCCCATAAATTCTTCCTTGGCTTTTTCAATATTCTCTTTAGTTCCTTGATGAATTTCTTCTATGCAATTCGGGTCCAGATCGAAGATTGCCACTCCAATTTCCTGACACTTTGCGGGAATTCGTCCATAATCCTGTATTTCCGCCAACGAATTTTTCCAACTCTTTTCAACAAGGCCGTTTCGACCGTGTTTTTCAGATAGGAAATTTTTTACTTTTTTTGGAATCTCTTCAATCCAATGACGATGATCTTTTATAGGTTGCTTGCCATATACATTATATGAATTTACAATATATCCCACGAACAGTCCGTCGCCGGAAAGAACAAACTTATTTTCCGTATTGCCCGAGAGGGCTTTGCCGGTGATTTTCCAATTCTGTTTCCATTTCTCAAAGATGCTGCCCAAATTTTCAATGCCCTGCACGCTAAAAGCATCCGGCATCATCGGCACGACAAAATAATCCGAACCAAGAAAAATAATTTGATTAAGCAGTGAAAGGCTGGGTGACGTATCGATTACAAAAATATCCACCTCATCCCTCAATCCTCTTTCACGCAAAAATCGATCAATCGCGCTGGTTTGAAAATATCCAAGCTGCTGGCCCGCCGCCGCCTGTCCATAGGCAGTAACCAATATATTTTCATACAATGAAAGATTCACACTGCCCTTAACCAACGAAAGATTTCCTTCGCTGTTTGGAATTGGAATAAAAGGCACGCTTAAATCAATGTCAGATCCTCCCTCAATGACTCCTTTCAGGACATCGTAGATATTTTTTTCGGTTGAAGAGAATAGCGTTTTCTCAAATTGATTGTCACCCAAGGCCAGGCGCGAAAGGTTGCATTGCGGATCAAGATCGACCAAAACAGTTTTATAGCCAAGTTTCGCAAAAGACATTGCACAATCAAAGGCCAACGTTGTTTTGCCAACCCCGCCCTTATTATTGGCAAACAAAAGTTTTTTGGTTCGAGTAAATTTCATACCTTAATTATAATGAATTCATCATAAATTACAAATGGCCTCGCGCGCTTGTTAAAAAACCAAAATATTGCTAAAATTATTTTATTGCTATTAAATTTCCCCAATGCCAGAAAACAAAAAAATCTACATTATTATCCCCGCTTTTAATGAGGAAAAAGTCATTCAAAGCGTCATTCATGAAGTTAGAAATTCTGGTTTTGAAAATATTATTGTCATTGATGACGGAAGTCACGACAATACCCACAAAAGATCTTTTGAAACCGGCGTCATTTCCCTCAAACACATGATTAACCGCGGAAAAGGAGCGACGGTGAAAACCGGTATAGAAGCCGCAAAGATTTTTGATTCCGATATCGTAATCACCATGGATGGCGATGGACAGCACAATCCGGACGATATTCGCAAAATGATCGAATTTATTAATGATGGCTATGACGTAGTGTTGGGGACAAGACTCAAAAACCCAAAAGGAATGCCAAAATATAAAATCTTGGCAAATAAAATTGGAAATTTTCTAACCTGGATGATCTACGGACTTCTCGTTACAGACAGCCAGTCAGGATTCCGCGCTTACTCCAGAAAAGCGATTGACCTTATCGACACGAAAACTGACCGCTATGAATATGACAGTGAAATTATCCGGGAAATTTATCGCAACAAATTGAAATTTGTCGAAATGCCGATCGAAGTGCGTTACACGGAATATTCAATGAATAAACAACACAAGCAAAATCTGAAAAACGGCATAAAAACCTTAATCAAAATGACGATTTCATAGAATATGCTTTTTGAATTATCTATTTACCAAATTGTTTTAGGGATTGTGGCACTCTTTTTTTTATCAGACGGCATAACCAAATTTATCAAAAGAGAAAAGAGCCAAACTTTATTCAAACTGGCCGCAACAATAATCATTTGGGGAGGAATTTTTATTTTTTCCTTACTCCCCCAACTAACCCATACGATTTCCAAAGGTCTTGGATTGGGAGAAAATTTGAACACTCTTATTTTCATCGGGTTTATGATGATTTTTATAATTTTATTTAAAATTATAAATATAATTGAAAGAATTGAAAGAAATATTTCGGAAATAGTCAGAAAAGAAGCTTTAAGCAAATTGAAAGACAAATAAGAGGATGAATAATGAACACACTTTTACAATTTTGGCCTATAAAGAATCCGTGCATCTTCAAGAGTGTATAGATTCACTAAAGAAGCAAACTGTTCAGGGAAAAATTATTATCTGCACTTCGACGCCAAGTGTTTTTTTGGAAAATATCGCGAGTAAAAATAAAGTTGATTTGCATGTTAACCCAGAAAGAAGAGGAATTGCCGCTGATTGGAATTTTGCTCTTGAAAAAGCTAAAACAAAATATGTCACTTTGGCTCATCAAGATGATATCTATTTGCCGGAGTACGTCGAAAATATCATAAAAGCGGCGAATTCACGGGAAGACGCGCTCATTATTTTTTCAAATTACGGCGAAATTGTGCATAATGGCAATCGGCAGCCATTTATCCGCAAGAATTCTTTAAATTTTTTTGTAAAAAACACATTGTTAGATTTATTTTTTGCAAATAAAAAGTATGTTGTGAGAAATAAAAAAAGATTATTCGCGTTGGGAAACCCTATTGGCTGTCCAACAGTCACATTCAACAAGGAAAATGTAAAAGATTTCAGATTTGATGAAAATTTCAGTGTGAATATGGATTGGAAAGCTTGGTATGACTTAGCTAATAAGAAAGGAAGTTTTCTTTGGATAAAAAAAGCCCTGGTTCTGCATCGAATTTATTCTGAAAGTGAGACTAGCCACGGATTGGCAGAAAACCGCAGGCAAAAAGAAGACTTGGAAATGTTTAAATATATGTGGCCGAATACAGTTGCAAAATTTATAAGCAAAGCTTACAGTTTAAGCTATAAAAATAACAATAATTAAATAAAATTATGCTAAATGTCATTTTTTGGACAATTATGTTTTCTCTTGTGACGGTGATTTCGATCGTGCTAACCGGGTCAAGAAGTCTTATTAGTGGGGACATAAACTTAATTCGCATAATTCAAATAATTTTTAGCTGGCAATTTATTTTAGCGGCTGGCTTTGCATTTCTTGCCCGTATGTTTTTTATTATGGTCAACAACAGCCTTTTAAAAATTCCTAATCTTGCGCAAAGCTCGACCAGCATTACTGCTTTTATAACTTCAATCGCGATGATTTTTGTTGTTATTGCAAACGTTTATTTTCTCCATGAAAAAATAAACTTTACTCAAGGAATTGGAGCAACATTAATGTTAATTGGTGTTTGGTTTTTACTTAAATAAAATTTAAATAAGAAAAAAGTATGGTAACTTTGAAAAATCTGCTTTTGGACAAATTAAAAAATTGGAAATATGAATATGTATTTCTTCTTATTGCAATATTTTGGGGACTGATTAATATCTTTATTTTTCCACCCTTCCAGACTCCTGATGAACCAAGCCAATTTTATCGCTCATGGGGCGTGTCAGATTTTCAATTACAATGCGAAAAAAACATTTACGTAAATATTCCCACATCTGCAATTAATTTGCCAAATGATTTTAATATACCGGAAGTAAATGCTGGTGGTTTATCATTGAATTACAATTTTAAATTATTTGCAAACAAAATTAGCAGTGACAAGAGTTCTGTATATTCATCCGCGTGTGGTTATAATCCTATAGCATTTGCTCCGGAGGCAATTGGAATCAATATTGCAAAAATATTAAATTTGTCGACACTTTCCGCTTTTTATTTAGCTAGAATCTTAGCGTTGATTTCGGCAATTATTTTGATTTTTTTTGCAATTAAAATAGCTCCTTTTGGAAAAGTTTTTTTACTTTTTTTTGCTCTACTTCCAATGACAATTCAACAAATTTCAAGTATAAGTGCTGATTCGCTGAGTATTGCCGGACTTATGCTGTTTACCAGCTTGATATTATATTATTCGCAGAAAAATAAACTAACTTATAAGAATCTTTTTTTAATCCTAATTTTATCTATAATATTAATTCAAATAAAACCGGGATTCATTGGTTTTACTGGACTTCTATTTGTTTTGTTGCCTAAAAAATTTCCTTCAAAAAAAATATATGCATTGTTTTTACTGTTAGCACTTGCTTTTAATGCATTTGTGGCATTGCAGTTAAATAAATTAACAGTAAATAATTTACACCCAGCTTTGGGGTGGGTTGTTAATCCGACTGAGCAGATTAAATTTATCGAACATCACCCTTTTTCTTATTTGGATATTATTTGGAAAAACATACACAAGAATAGTATTAATTATTTTCAGATGCTTATAGGCAATCTTGGTTGGCTATCGATAAAGTTTACAAATGCTTTTTACATTTCAATTTTAATATTATTTTTTACTCTTTTCTTTTTTGAAAATGAATCTATATCACTTAATTTTTTTCAAAGAACTGTAATCATTGCTTCATTTTTGTTTTCTGTTATCTTGGTTTTTACGGCTATGTATTTATATTGGAGCTCGCCTGGAAGTTCAACAATCTTAGGCATACAGGGCAGATATTTTATTGGAATCATGCCTTTATTGGCATTTGGCTTATATAAAATAAAAAAAATTAATTTATTACATATAAAGCAATTAACTAAGGCTCATAAGGTATTGTTTGTAATTATTATATTTTGCACAATTTCAATTATTTCACTAAAGACTGTATACGCTCATTATTATAAGCAAAAAGACTATTTAACTGTTAAGCCAATGTCAAGAAACGTTTCACATGATTTCGCAAAAATAATATTACAAACTTATAATTTACAAGAAATATCAAACACCAGATGGATAGCAACAAGTGATGACCCTCAGATAATTATAAATCCTGCAAAAATCAAAGGTATTTCGTTTTCAATTTATCCTAACAATCCCGTACAATTTTATTATCTTTTTAGCAATTCTTCTTTTAGTGAAAATAATTCAGATATTATTTATTTACATAGTGGAATAATATTTATAAATCTTGATATTTTAAGAAAAAAATTCAACAAACAACTTGTTGAATTAAGACTTGATCCGACAAATATGCAAGGACCATTTGAAATTTCAAACTTCACTATTTATAGATAAATAATTTGTATTATTCAAGCCTGAAAGAAAAATCTTCCCTTGTTCTCGTTAAATTTGGACTATAATACGGATCATTGTCAATATATTTTTTCCACCTTTCATCCATATATTTTCTTTCTGAAATAACCCTGGCATATTTTTCAGGATTTTTAAATTTCAATTCATCTTCGTTGTCACTGCCCCGACTCAAAGATTCATAGTGATATAGTTCAGCATAGGGAGTGTAGACGACACTGTCTCCATTTTCAACAATTCTCAAACAAAGATCAACATCATTATACGCAACCGGAAGGTTTTTTTCATCAAAGCCCCCGATTTTTTCAAATAATTCTTTTTTAGTTAGTAAACATGCCCCTGTCACGGCGCAATAATTTCTTATTGAAGCAACTAATCCAAAATTGCCAGGAGTATCAGATGGGAGATGTTTAAAAGGATGCCCGGCTATTCCCAGCCCCATCACTACTCCGGCATGTTGAATGGTGTTGTTCGGATAAAATAATTTCGCGCCGACCGCACCCACTTCTTTTCTTTGGATATGTTCAAGCATATTGCAAAGCCAGCTATCGGAAATAACTTCCATATCATTGTTCAAAAACAAGATAAATTCTCCTGCGTTTTTAACGGCAAAATTATTGATGGCTGAAAAATTAAACGGCTTGTCGTAATTTAAAATTTTGATATTCTTTCTCGTTTTGATTTTATCAAGATATTCAAAAGTATTTTTTTCTTCGCTTTGGTTGTTGACTAAAATTATTTCGTAATTCTTATAAATGGTTTTTCGGATAATACTATCAACGCATCTCTCCAAAATTTCTGCTTGATCCTTGAAAGGAATGATTATAGAAACTTTGGGATTGCCGATTATTTCCCTTTTTATTCGGTACAACCCCGGAGCGACCCCGTCCAAAACTTTTCCCTTGATGTTGTTTCTTTCCAAATATTCCGCCAAAGCCTTTTTAGCCGCATCGTTGGCATAATTTTTGTAATCGAATTTGTCTGCGGTCGATCCGGGAATTTTCCGCCAGTGGTAAAGTACTTTCGGTATGTGAAAGATTCTCTCCGGTTTTGTTTTTTCGATGAATCGCAGGATTAAATCGTAATCTTGAGAACCCTCATAGCTTTTTCGAAAACCTCCAATCTCGTCAATGATTTTTTTGCGATAAACGCCCAGATGGCAGATATAATTCATTGACAAAAATAGATCCAGTGACCAATTCGGCTTGAAAAACGGATCAGATCTTGTCCCGTCCATTTCTAATTTATCCTCATCGCTATAAATCAAATTCGCTTCCGGATGATTATTTAAAACTTTCACGTTTTCATACAAAGCATTTGGAGAAAGCTCATCATCATTGTCCAGCAGGGCAATAAACTCTCCGGTTGCCAATTTTAGAGCTTCATTGGAAGCGCCGGAAATGTGTTGGTTTTCTTTTCCGAAAGAAATTTTTATGCGTTTGTCTGCTTTTCCCCATTTTTTCAAACAGTCGATAGTTCCTTTTTTTGTAGAGGCATCATCATGCAAGCACAACTCCCAATTTTCATAAAATTGGTTTTTGACCGATTCAATACATTTGTCCAGCCATTTCGGATCCACATTATAGACTGGAGTGATTATAGAAATTTTTGGCTTATATGCAAATTCTTCGATTTCTTTTTTTATTGCATCGATGTCATGATTTTCATTTTTTTGAATCCATCTTTGATAGTCGCTTAACATAACCATCTCGCGTTGAAAATATTCCCGTCCGTGCAGAATATATCCGAGCAAATATTTGATAAATACAAAAATACCATCTCGCTTCAAAACACCCATAGATTTTTTGAATATTTCAACAAAATAGGAAAATTTTAATCCTTTCAGTTTTACATAACGATTGCGCAATTTCCAAAACTTCGAGGAAGTGATGAAATTTATCTCTCTGTCTCTTTGTTGAATTATATTACTAAAATCCAAAAGCTCTTGATCTTTTTGCTGAAGCTCTTGAATTTTTACTTGAATCTCCTGATCTTTTTGCTGAAGCTCTTGGTTTTTGTTTTGAACTTCTTGATCTTTTTGCTGGATTGCCGCGTCTCTTTGTTGAAGCTCATGATCTTTTTGCTGGATTGCCGCGTCTCTTTGTTGAAGCTCATGATCTTTTTGCTGGATTGCCGCGTCTCTTTGTTGAAGCTCATGATCTTTTTGCTGGATTGCAATTTCTTTTTGCTGAATTATAAATTTTTCATTATCAATCAACAATCTAAGTCTTTGCATTTCTAAAATTTTTTCATCCGTATAGATTTTCGAGTTCTTTTCTCTGATGCCCCTTATGATTGATTCTGCTTTTTTGTTTGTGTCATCGATCATTGATTTGCCGTGTTTGCGATAATTGAAGAGCGGCTCTTTTATTAATTTCCCTTGCCAGCCATGTTCCCCCAAACGAATCAAAAATTCCCAATCTTCATATCCGTTTTTCATATTTTCATCATATCCACCCACCTCTTCCCACGCTTTTTTTCTAAATAAGTTTGTCGCGACTATATAATTTCCCCAGATCAATTCATAAAAATTATATTCGGGAATTTCCCAAATTCTATTTTCATCTCCGAAGAATCTGACATACGTATAAACATTTCCCAATTTTTCATCTTTGATGATTTCGTTGTGACATTTTTCCAGCATTGTCGGCTCGATCGTGTCGTCCGCGTCGAGCGGTAAAATAAATTCTCCGCGAGCAGCTTTTATTCCATTGTTTCTTGCATTAGCCAATCCTCCGTTTTTCTGGTCAATTACGGTTATCTCAGGATAATTTTTCTTGATCTTTTTTAAGACTTTTAGCGTAGTTTCATCCGTCGATCCGTCATTGACAATAATGATTTCAAAATCACGAAAAGTCTGTTTCAAAACAGATTCGACCGCTTCTTCTATATACTTGCCGTAATTATAGCAAGGAATAATAATGCTTACTGATATTTTCATAAATTTAATTTCTACAGCTTTTTATTTAATTGCTCTATATTATCTTCTGTTATTTCTGACAAACCCGCTATTTCTTTTGCATTATCATTGGATATTTCGGAAATTATTGAACTATAATTAAAAAAGTCAAAATCTTTTTTAAATTTGGTATACACCAAATCACGCAATTCTTCCGTGTAATATTCGCCTAGCTTGGATTTCGCATCTGTCGCATGTCTTTTTTCAACCGACAAATATTTACTATGGTCGGGATTTATTTTTTCTAAAATTTTTGAAAAATCTTCATCAAAACTTTCTAACTTTCCTATAAAATTATACTTTATATTATCTTGAAATGTTTGATAATATTGAATTCTCCAATGAGGATCCATAAAACTAATTGGCTGCACGACAACAGCCTTGACAAATTCATCGAAACTAATTTTCTCATCAATTTTCACGGGATCAAAACCCAATTGTGCTAATATTTTCTTTTTTTGCGGCTGACCCCCTCTTATCTTATTGAGATATGAAGAAAGAAGTCGATCATAAGGATTTCTAACAAAACAAAACTTCAAAAAGTTATCATCTTGTATAAGATTGTTGAAACCATGAACCTGCAATGGAGTCAACAACGGAGAGTAGTTTCTTATATGAATGTCTTCGAATTCCGACATATATAAATTCGGATCAGACAATTCCATTTTCTGCAAAACAGTTTTGATGGAGGAGCAAGCAACTTTAGGAGTTTCAACATAAACATATTTGAAACGCAAAGATATGTTTACGGAATAATTAAAATTATCAAATCCGACGTATTTCGTATAATCTTTCACTTCCTCAGTAAATTTTTCCAAATAGTTGTTCATATTTTTATCATAAATATCTTTTAATGTATTTTTCGATTAATTTCTTGAATTTTTCCGTATCATAATGATGATCGAGCGGATTCTTTGAATAGTATTCTTCTAATAGGAGTCCGTCCTTACCAAGAACATAGTTGTCAAGATTGAGATATTTAATCGTGTTTCGTTCGCAATATTCTTGAATTATTTTGTTAAACTTTATCGTCAAATCGGTTCTTTCTTTTTGGGACGCAGTTATCTCTTTCCGCAAATTTGCCACCTCTCCCCATGTTTGTCCATCTTTGATTGTTGGCAACGGAGCGCTTATCACAGTCAGTCTTTTTGATTTTATCTTATTCATGAAAGACGAATATGTTTCAACCGTAACTTTCAAACTCTCGTCTGCAGAAATTCCGTATTTCTTAGCCCTATACCAAATAACAAATCCCGTATCGACTTCTCCGAGCATCATTATGATATGATCATATTTTTCATGTTTTAAAGCATCATTAAAAATTTCATAGGCCTTAGTTTTGGAATTTGGATTTTTAAGACCAGATGCCGTCGCTCCGCCGACGCTTTTTACTAAAAATTCATAACTGAATATTAAATATTTTTTGATTTTCAAATTTTTAAATATGTCTGAGTGCGAATCTCCAAGCACAAGCACTTTCTTTTTAATCATTTCTTTCTAATTTAAACCAATATTTTCTATATTTTTTCATGCAAACTTCTGTTCGAAGCGACAAAACCATTCAGATGCTTCGGATTGGAATTGTTGTATGTCAAATCACTTCCACTCATATCAGTGATAATACCACCCGCCTCTTCCAGAATGACTTTTCCGGCGCAAGTATCCCACTCGGAAACCTTGTGGCTGAAGCTGACATAAATTTCCGCTTTGCCTTCCGCAATCCGGCAAATTTTCAATCCGGCCGATCCCGCTCGCAGTCTGTTTTTTATTCCGGCTCTTTCACAAAATTCCACTTCGCTGTCCAAAAGATGGTTGCGGCTGAGCAGAATCGTCGCTTCAGAAAATTTATCAATATCCGAGACTTTTATTTTCTTAACTCGCCCTTCATGTTCGACAAACGCTCCTTTGTCTTTTTCCGCCCAATAACTCCTATCCGTCACCGGTTCATACACCACTCCGAAAATCGGAATTTTGTTTTTCACCAGACCGATCAGCACGGAAAATTCGTCCGTCTTCTGGATGAAATCATAGGTTCCGTCCAGCGGATCGACTATCCAGACATATTCGGAATCCAATCGGCTTTCATCATCCGCAGATTCTTCACTTAGAATTGGAAGATTATACTTTTTTAATCCCGCTCTAATTATTTTGTCTGAAATCAAATCGGCTTCCGTTACAGGATTTTTTTCGTCTCCATCCTTATAGTCCAATTTATAATCTTTGCCGTAAAATCCCATGATCTTATTTCCAGCTTCTCTGGCTATTTTTTTGACATTTTCAATGTTAATTTCCATAACGTTCTCCAATGTACTCAACAATTTTCTTAAAACTCTTGGCTAATGATTCTTCTTCGGTGTTTACAATGATTTCCGGATTTTTCGGCTCTTCGTACGAATTTTTTATAGATAAATTATTTTTTGTTTGTCCGGAAAGTTTTTTCTTGTAAACCCCCCTTGAATCTCTACGCACGCATTCATCAATGCTGCATTTCAGATAAACTTCCACGAATTTATCACATATTCCGCGGGCAAACTCTCTCATTTTTCTATACGGAGAGACGAACGCCACAACAACATTTATGCCATTATCAGAAAGCAGTTTGGCAATGTGGGCGGCGCGACGGATATTTTCATCGCGATCTTTTTTTGAAAAACCAAGGTCGCTATTTATCGTTTGGCGCATAGCGTCCCCATCCAAAATTTGGACGGGCAGATTTTTTCTTTGAAAATATTTTTCTAACTTTTTTGAAATCGTAGTTTTACCGCTGCAAGGCATTCCAGTCAGCCAAATGACTATTCCTTTTTTCATTTTATTATTCATTAAGTTTTATTTCCATTCATGCGGAAGTTGCGTAAATCCGGCATGACGACTTTTAGGAATTACTCTGAAATATTTTCCTTCTTCTTTTCCGTTGAAATAATCATAGACTTTGTTATCTTTAGGATCGCCTTTGAATAAAGTCGATGTGATATAGAAGTCTCCCTTATTGAAAAGATTTTTTCTAAACATTAAGTCTATTTTATTCAATCCTTTCTGCCAATTTTTCTCAAATTTTTCTAAAAACATATTATTTCCACAAATTAGAACATCGGTTATCTTATCAAATATCCCCACCGCTACGAACATATCTTTTTCCACCTCGCCAATCTCGATACTAATCTTAATTATTATGTCTTCGCCGCTCTCAAAAGCGCCGACTTTTTCTCCTTTGCTATTGTAAGAGTTTATGTCGACATAATGGTTTTTATTTTTCGGTTTCACTTCTTTCTTGGCTTCTTCTTTCTTAGAATCTTCTTTTTTCATTTCCTCCTTTTCTTCTTCTTTTTTATTTTCTTCCTTTTCTTCTTCTTTTTCTTTTTTTTCTGGTTCTTTTGCATTAATAACTGTTCCCTCTGCCGCCATCATTATTTTGCTGTATTCATAAACCGCTTCGTCAGGCTTGGCAATGGTAATAACTTTCCCGCTACTGAGAAGCATTGCTCTATCGCAATATTGTCTGACAGCGTCAACGTCATGTGTCACAAGAACAACAGTTTTTCCTTGTTTCTTATATTTCCTGAATTCCATTAAGCATTTCTGTTGAAAATTCACATCCCCCACTGCCAAAACCTCATCCATCAAAAGAATTTCACGGTTGGCATGGATCGCTACAGAAAAAGCCAAGCGCACTTGCATTCCGGAAGAATAATTCTTCACTTTCTGATCGATAAATCTTTCCAGTTCCGAAAAAGCCACGATGTCACCGAATTTTTCATTGATCTGCTTTTCAGTTAGACCAAGAACAGTCGCATTGAGATAGATATTATCCCGTCCGGAAAGTTCGGGGTTAAAACCGATTCCCAATTCTAGAAACGGAGAAATTAGGCCATCAATATGCACCCTGCCTTTGTCGGCCGTATAAATGCCTGCCAAAACCTTGAGCAGTGTCGATTTGCCCGACCCATTGCGGCCAAGGATGCCAAAAAATTCTCCTTTCTTCACCTCAAAGGAAACGTCATTGAGCGCGTTGAATTCTTCGTATCCGCTCTTGTCAAACATATTCACAAAAGCTCCCCTGACCGAACTGATTTTTTCGTGAGGAATACGGAAAGTCTTGGATACGTTTTGTACTTTGATGGCAATATCTTTATTCATTTATAATTTTGAATTATGAATTTTGAATTTAGATTCAAATTCTAATTTTTTAATTTTGAAATAATTTTACCAAATATCAATGTGAGTTCTTGGGCTTCTTTCCAAAAAATACGCGCATCTTCTTTACTATCAATTACAGCAACGGAAACCATATGCAACCAATGCTTGCTTTCTTGAATTTCTTTTTTGCAAATATGAATCTTGTTTTTAAAATCTTTTCGTGAACTAGCCCCATTCGCCTCCATATAATTAGCTCCGACACTTGTTGCGCTTCTTATCAGTTGAGAAATTAGTGGTTTTGTTATTGTGTCTTGCGGCAACTTCCTACAGAATAATATTACATCTTCTCCAAACTTCCCAGTCCTTTTCTCTAAATCATATTCTCTTTTATTTTTATTTTCAGTCATTAGAATTTCAAAATTGGTTCAAAATTCAAAATTGGAAATTCAAAATTTGAGGAATCTTCCTACTTTTCCCATTATACCCTACTTTCGCCATTTTTCAATCTCAAACCTGGTTTGTTCAAAAATACTCAAAGTGTTATAATATTTAGGAAAAATTACTTTCTTCAAAACAAAATCATGAAACACAAATACAAAAAATTTATTTTTCTTTTCATCGGAATAATTTTCTTTTTGGCTGGCGTGAAACATTCTTTGGCTGCTGGCGATTACCAGGATGAAGGCACGGCTTTTTTCGCCCAGACCGGTTCCGCCGGCTACACTTATGAAGGCGTCGGATTTTATGCGCCGATCACCCAAGTAGCGAATTCTTTGCCGGTCTATCGGTTCTACAAAGCTAACGGCGATCATTTTTTTACCATTTCCGAAGATGAAAAAAATACTTTAGTAAACAATTCCCAATCCGGATATTCCCTTGAAGGTGTCGCTTTTTATGCTTTTGCATCGCAAATTGATGGAACGATTCCGGTCTATCGTTTTTATAGCACCACCAAGGGCGATCATTTCTTTACTGCTTCGGAAGCGGAAAAAGACACCCTGACGAACAATGCCCAGTGGGGCTATTCCTACGAGGGTATTGCATTTTATGTCTATCCGTCGCAAGCTTCAGAAACTTCCCCCATTTATCGGCTGTACAATTCTTCAACCGGATTCCATTTTTATACCGCCTCGGAAGCGGAAAAAGACGCCATCTCTACCATTCCCGTTTATCGCTTCTATAATCTGACAACCGGCGATCATTTCTACACCTCGTCACAAGTGGAAGCGGACACTTTGAACGGCAATAAAAAATACGGATATAAATCGGAAGGTGTCGCGTTTTATGCTTTTTCAACGCAAGTGGCTGATTCTTCTCCGGTCTATCGTTTTTATAATTCCACGACCGGCGATCATTTTTATACCATTTCAGAAGACGAAAAAAATTCACTGATAAATAATTCACAGTCGGGTTATGCTTATGAGGGCGTAGTTTTTTACGCCTATGCTTCGCAGATCAACGGCTCGTCTCCTGTCTATCGCCTGTATAATCCTTCAACTGGCGATCATTTTTACACGATTTCACTGACTGAAAAAAATTATTACATCCTTCCGGCGCTCGGACCGGACATTTCCGTCGGACTTTATTACATCAATAAATCGGACATCGGAAATTCTCCCTTCGAAATCAGTGCCAACAAGGACTATGAAATCGTGGATAAGAACGGAAACGTCATTGCGACAGTTTCAGGAGACAAAACGACCAAAGTGATTTACGATTCCAACAATAATTTGGAAATTTCCGGTTCGATCTCTTCGACGTTGGCCAATTCCTACGTCACTTTCAAGGCGGCCGACGGTGACAATTCCACTTTAATTTTTGATGTCAATCGCCCGAATTCGTCCTATGACCATTACCGCGGAGAGGTTAAGGTGCAATACTATCACGGGTCGGACATTTACGGCGGCAACACCGGCAGCACGGTTTCTCAAGTTTGGATAATCAATATTTTGCCGCTCGAGCAATACACCTGGGGTTCCGGTGAAGTGACCGGCACCGGCCCGCTCGAACACACGAAAGTTATGACGACGATCTTCCGCACCTACGGTTATTGGTACATCAAGTACGCGACCAAATACGCGCCTTATGGTTTCCAGATCCGGAGTGACAGCGGTTCGCAGGTTTATTGGGGCTACGATTGGGAAAAGCAATTTCCCAATGTCAAGAAAGCGGCCGAAGATACGCAAGGCGTTGTCGTGACTTATGACGGCGATGTCGCGCTCACACCGTACAGTTCATGGTCGGATGGAAAAACCAGAAGCGCCCAAGAAGTCTGGAACACGGACGCTTATCCGTGGTGCCAGTCTGTTTCCGATCCGTATGGAAAAAATCCGACGATGACCACCGCCCAATTGGAAGCGGATGGCAACCATATGGTCGGACTCATCGCCCACGGATCTTTGAATCTGGCCCAAAGCCCATACAACTGGAATTATCAAAAGATTTTGAAATATTATTATACGGGAATTTCATTAACAGCGTTCTATTAGAATTTCAAATCTAGCATTTAGAATTTATGAAAATAACTTTCACCAAAGTCTACATCCTGATCTTTATCCTCGCTCTGGGCGGGTTGGTTTTTTGGGGCTATAAAGTTATCAGAAAACAATACAACGGCAGCTCAGACAAGACAGCAAGCGATCAAAATCAAAATTCTTCCCAAAATAACAATCCGACTGCCGTTTCCACTACGACCGACAATTCT
>JAJYJP010000006.1:24724-26930 GCA_021789395.1 bacterium
TTTTTGGGGCTATAAAGTTATCAGAAAACAATACAACGGCAGCTCAGACAAGACAGCAAGCGATCAAAATCAAAATTCTTCCCAAAATAACAATCCGACTGCCGTTTCCACTACGACCGACAATTCTCTTTCCAGCAACGATACCGCAACTTCCAATAACTCCGATGCGCCGACAAGTTCCACATCCGCTTCTGCGCCGCAAACAAACGTAAACGATAAAAACGATACGCAAGGAAATATGCTAGCCCACATCACAACCGAACAGTGCAATTCTAATTGTTCAGCTTTTGCCAGCAATCTTCAACTTTTGGAATATTGCCAGCAAGTCTGCGGCATCATTCCGGTAAAAAATGTCACCAACTGTGATGGACAAAGCGGCATCGAAAAAGATTATTGCCTAAAAGATTTAGCCGTCACAAAGTCAGACGCTTCGATCTGCAGCCAAATCAACGATATTAACGTCAAACAAACCTGTCAAAACAGGATTGAGCAGGATATGATAGAAGGAAATTAATTTTAAATATCTTCCGCTATTCTTGCGGAAAATTTCCGGTACGAAAGGACGCTAAGGAAGAAAATGACAGCGATAATTACAATAAAGATCAAATTTTCATAACCAGGAGCAAAGTGATTGTCGATCAAGCCTTCTTTGTTGAAATTTATTATAAAAGCCATCGGATTGAGAAGTACGACGCGCTGGATATGGGCTGGTAGCATCTGCAACGTATAGACGATCGGCGTAGCGTAAAAAAGCGCCAGAATAACCACTTCCCAAATCATCGAAAGGTCGCGTAATTTCACATACCACGGAGCGGTGAAGAATGCGAAAGAAACGATAAGCACGTAAGTCAGCACGATATACAGCGCGAAGAAAAGAATCGACTCAACACTTGGCATAAAATGATACAGCGCGAAGAAAATAATAATAACTATAACGTTCATCAGGAAGACTAAAGTGGCGTTGATGGTTGAAGCGATGATGATCGCCCAGCGCGGCACATAAATCTTGGTCACTAATTGCGCCTTAGACAAGAGCGAATTCATTCCAGCCGTCGTTCCTTCCGCGAAAAAATTCCAGATCATAAGACTGGTCAGAAGTTGGAGAGAATAATAATGGATCCCCGAGCCCTTCGGATTGAACAAGGATGAAAAGACGAAATTCATAATGGCGAAAAGCAAAAGCGGTTTCAGGATCGCCCAGATGTAGCCCAACACGCTTCCGTGGTACCGCAGTTTGAAATCGGTCTTGGCCAGGGTCCAGATCAGTTCTTTGTAATTTTCGTGTTTCTTTGCCATACAAAATCTATTGTACTATATCTTTTTCAAACTTTCCAATAAGCTATTTAATCTTGTAATATTTTTTATACCAATCGGAAAAGTTTTGCAGTCCTTCTTCAATCCGTACTTTCGGTTTCCAGCCCAGCTTGCGAAGCTTCGAAACGTCCGCCATCGTTCGTGGCACGTCGCCCGGCTGCATCGGCATATAATTTTTCTCCGCCTTGACGCCCAGGCTCTTTTCCAAAACTTCGATAAATTTTCCAAGTTTTTCCGGCTGGTCGGCGCCGATGTTCATCACCGCATATTTCAGATCAGAATCCAAAACCTTGATCGTTCCGGCCACGATATCGTCGATGTAAGTGAAGTCGCGCAACATCTTGCCGTGGTTATAGACATCAATCGGTTTTCCAGCCAACATCGCCTTGGAAAATTTGAAATATGCCATATCCGGCCGACCCCATGGACCGTAAACCGTGAAGAAACGTAAGCCGATCGTTTTGAGACCATAGACATGGCTGTAAACATGCGCCAGAAGCTCGGTCGATTTTTTGCTGGCCGCATAAGGAGAAATCGGATTATCGACAAAATCCGTTTCGGCGAACGGCACTTTTTTATTCACGCCATATACCGAAGACGAGGAGGCATAAACAAAATTTTTAATCTTGTAAATTCTGGAAAGTTCCAAAAGATTGAGCGTTCCCATCACGTTTACCTCCGCGTAGAGCAAAGGTTTTTCCAAAGAATAGCGCACGCCGGCCATTGCCGCCAGATGCAGGATCTTGTCCGGTTTTTCTTTCTTGAAGATTTTTTCCATCTCGTCGTAATTCCGGATGTCGGCTTCATACAGTTTGAATTTCTTGCCTTTCAGCAAAGTTTTGACGCGGTCCCGCTTGAGCTGCGGATCGTAATAGTCGTTGAAATTGTCGAC
>JAJYJP010000056.1:0-938 GCA_021789395.1 bacterium
TGGAAACATTTGTTGCAATGGTGGCAATATCGTTTTTGTCCGTAACGTTGGATCGATAAAGCGTGCCATTGTCGATAAAAAATAAATAGCCTTGATTGGAAGGATCCCAGCGAGCATCTTTAATATCCGGTTCATTTAAAAAATTATTCAGGCTGAAAGGGGTCTTGATGTTGGAATTCTGAGACAGTCCGGCAATAAAGAAGGCGTAAGCGGTTTTTTCCGTAGTGACATCAACGTAACGATAATTCAGCCATTCGGATTTGGTGGATCTGGTGACTTGCTGGACGGGAATGGAAATATAATTTTCGTCCGGTGACCATTCGATATTCAATTCTTTGGAAGTGTCGACAAGCTGCCAGTTGGGAATGTTGAAACTGTTTACTATTTTTTTGCTGTTTATGTCCAAGATTTTCACATTGAGGCCCGAATCAGAATTCTGGGTATAAGCAATCAGGTCGTTTTTAGGAGAAATGAAAAATTTATTGATCCCCGAGATGTTGTAATCCGTCCGGGTGTAATTGTCCCTTACCAAAAGGACGTTCCAAAATTCACTGGCTAGTCCGCTGTGAACCGCGGTCGATTTGGTCCAAGTTTGGAATCCGGGAGCGTTGATGGATATCGAATAATTGCCTGGAATCAGTCCGTTGATGGCATAAGAACCGTTGATACGGTTCAAAGTTTTGGAAGTAATTTCTTCGCCGTTTAAATTTATATCGAAATCCTGGGGATTGGATTTGATGCTGATAGCTCCGCTGTAGACAAAAACGCCGCGTTGCGCATCAAAGCGATAACCACGAGCCCGCAAAATTATAATAGGAGTTATTACAAAAAATAAGACTACAAGAGTCCAAAAAAAGATGATTCGCTTCCATTTTTTCATACGATTATATGGTAGCTCGGAAAAGCCTCTTTGTCCAGTTGGTCCTGTTGACACTTGT
>JAJYJP010000056.1:948-5370 GCA_021789395.1 bacterium
CAGGCATACCACTGAAATCTTAATTCTCGGGGATATTTTGCTTTCATAGAGACAAATCTAGTTAGTAGTTAACATTGTCACCATTCTACTAGATGAGTGTCACTATGTAAGGTAAACTATACGTCCTGTTGACACTTGTCAAAAAAGGCTGTATACTAACCTACGTAACTAAATTATAGATTTCTTATGTTAGCAATTATAAAAACCGGCGGAAAGCAGTACAAAGTCAAGGTTGGAGACAAGATTAAGGTGGAAAAATTGGAAGGTGCGGAAGGAAGCGCGATTACTTTTGATGAAGTGTTGTTTGTAGGTGATGATAAAGGCGTGAAGGTCGGCACTCCGGTTGTGAAGGGTGCTAAGGTGGAAGGCAAAATCTTGAAAACCGCGCAAGGCAAGAAAGTGGTTGGAATCAAACACAAACCGAAGAAAAGATACAATGTAAAATTCGGACACAGACAGGTTATGACAGAAGTGGAAATAACCAAGATTTAAAATCTTTCGTATAAAAAAGTCCCCGCCGAAACGACGGGGTTTTTAAGTTTATTTGAACTTATATTTTAGTAGCTATTGTGCCACGAATGGTGCCTGTGGCAACGATTTTATTTTTTTGGTTTACGACCTCACCAAGGAATGTAAATATATTTCGTTTTTCCTCGGTTTCCAAAAGCTGAACGCTTATTCTGATTTCATCGCCTGGTTTGATTGGACGTTTGAAATCGAACTTTTCAACTCCCAAGAAGTAAGGATAAGCATCCTGTAGCTTTATCCGGGATAACTTTATTAGTGTCGCTGCCGTAAGCGCCATTGCTTCTATAGACCAGTGGCCGGGGAAAATATGATTTCCGGGGAAATGCCCTGTAAAGTGAGGGTCATTTTCTTTTAAGATTTTTTTACCCGTAATAAAATCAGGCTTTTCCAGGTCGTACTCTAGGCCATCAATAACAAGCGCGATGCCTCTGTGTGGCAATAACTCTTCCAACATCTTTTTGTCAAATTCCAACATTGTGAAGCCTCCTTTGCGTGTGTATTTTTTCTAAGCAAAACAAAAAACCTAAACTTTTGGATGCTTAATTTTGCTCAGAAAATTTAAAAGAACTTTTTTATTATGTTATTTCTCTCCGATTTGTCAAGGCCGAGCTCAAAGTGATTTCGTCGGCATATTCGATGTCGCCGCCGGTCGCCAATCCTCGTGCTAGCCTGGTTATCTTTATGCCATAAGGTTTTATTATCCTTGTCACGTAAAGCGCGGTCGCATCGCCTTCGGTGGTCGGGTTGGTAGCTAAGACAACCTCCTCAACAGTTTCATTCTTAATCCGGTTTTCCAGTTCTTTCAATTTGAGATTGCTGGAATTGCCCGCTTCCAAAACGCCGCCTAGCACGTGATAGGTGCCGTTGTATTGCCGGGTCTTTTCGATGGCGATGATGTCGAGCGGTTCTTCTACGACGCAAATGATTTTCTGGTTTCTGGATTTGTCTCTGCAAATTTCACACAATTCTCCCTCACTAAGATTGCCGCATTTCTTGCAATAAGCCAGATTTTCTTTGAGGTCGATAAGGCTTTTGGAAAAATCAACCAGCTTATCTTTATCTTGTTTGAATAAATATAAAACCAATCGTTCGGCCATCTTAGGTCCGACGGAGGGAAGCGAGGCAAAATGATCGATAAGTTTTTTGAAAGATTTCGGATACATTATTCCGTATGCACTCTCTCGAGTGATTTAAATGTTGTGGAATTTTCTTGGAAATATAAAGAGATTTTTCCGACCGGCCCGTTTCTGTGTTTGGCGATAATAACGTCAACGATGTTTTTGTTCGGCGTGTCGGGTTTTTCGCGGTCTTCACGATAAAGGAACATGACAATGTCGGCATCCTGTTCGATTGATCCGGATTCGCGCAGGTCGGAAAGTTTCGGAATCTGCGGGCTGCGGGATTCGACGGCGCGAGACAGCTGGGAGAGCGCAATGATCGGAATGTTAAGTTCACGCGCCAACTGTTTCAGGGCGCGGGAAATTTCGGAAATTTCGTTGACGCGGTTGTCGCCGCCGGTCGAACGGCCTTCCATCAATTGCAGATAGTCGATAATAATCAATCCGACATTATGTTCGGCCTGCAAACGGCGGGCCATCGTGCGCATTTCCATGACGTTGGCCGATCCGGTGTCATCGATAAAAATTGGCGCTTCTGACAAAACTCCCATTGCTTCTCCGATTTTTTGAAAATCGTCGTCGCCTTCGCCGGATTTCAAACGACCGGTGCGCAGGCGCCACAGATCGACATTGGCCTGGGCAGCCAGCATCCTATCGATCAACTGATCGGAGGACATTTCCAAAGAAAAGATGCCCACCGGAACTTTCTGCTGGGTAGCGATCTGGCGGGCCAGATCCAGGGCGAAAGTGGTCTTACCGATTGACGGGCGGGCGGCCAGAATGACTAGGTCGGATTTTTGGAAGCCGGCCAAAATGCCATCCAGATCGGGATAACCGCTCGGAACGCCACGCAGGCTGTGATCGCCCTTGTGCAATTCGTCGATACGATTAAAGGCCGATTCCAAAATCGATTTGATCGGAACAAAATCCTGTTTGATGTATTTTTGCGAAACGCCGAAAAGTTTCTGTTCCGCCTCGTCCAAAACTTTTTCCACATCTTCTTCTTCTTTGTAGCCCAATTCGGTGATTTCGCTAGCTACGCCGATCAGTTTGCGGAGCGTTGATTTTTTTTGGACGACTTTGGCGTAGTGGGTGACGTTCGAACTGGAAGGGACGGAGTTGACTAGGGAAGTGAGATAGCTAGACCCGCCAATCTTATCGAGTTGATTTTTTTCTTCCAGACGGTTGGACAAAGAAAGGACGTCGATCGGTTCGCGTTTTTCGTAAAGCTCGATCATGGATTCGAAGATCAGGTTATGGTCGTCTTTGTAAAAGTCGCCGGCATGCACTAAATTGGCAACCTTGATGATCGCGTCTTTGTCCAACATTAAAGCGCCGAGCACGGATCGCTCAGCTTCCAAATTTTGCGGCGGGACTTTAAGATTGTCGGTAGAAGTTTTAGCCATAGTCATTTAATTATATCAATATGGAAATCAAAATCAATCCGTAAATTATCAGGAATATTCAGTGTTTATGAACAATTGACAGATAATACCCATTATGTTTTTATGTGTCTTTTAAGATTTTTTAAGAATCTTTTAAGATATTTTTGATTTCTTCAACGCTTTTAGCTTCCACTAATTTTCTTCGCAATTCGGCCGCGCCGGAGAAACCTTTGACGTACCAAACCAGATGCTTTCTGATCTCAAACATACCCAGATCTTTTTTATCTTTCCAAATCAGCTCGGCATGCTTGATCATGATTTTTTTGATTTTTTTGAAATCGTATTCCGAATATTTTCCTTTACTAATTAGTTTTTTGATTTGATCGAAAATGAAGGGCTTACCCCAAGTGCCGCGGGCGATTCCCAGACCGTCGATCGCCGGATGCTCTTTTAAAATTCTAGCACCGTCTTCCGGCGTAAAAATTCCGCCGTTGGCCAGAACAATTTTATCAGGAATTATCTTTTTGATTTTTTCGACAATTTCGTAGTCAACTTTTCCAGAAAAACTGCCTTCGTATGTTCGGCCATGGACCATCACTACCGAAAAAGGGAGATCCTTGATGTTTTCAATAAAATGAACGGCGGTCGTATCGCGGAGGCCAGCGCGGATTTTTATGGAAATCGGCAGATGAGTGTTGTCGCAAACGGTCGAAATAATTTGGCGCGCCAGTTCTTTTTGAGGCATCAAGGCACAGCCCGAACCATGACCAAAAACTTTTTTGGCCGGACAGCCGAAGTTAATATCGATTCCGTCTGGTTTCACTTTTTCCGTGATTATTTTTGCCGCTTTGGCAAAGTGCGTCGGATCTTTTCCGAAGAGCTGGACGACGTATGGACGTTCTTTCTTTCTAAAGCGAACCAAGTCCAAAGTTTTTTGCGGTTTAAAAAATAACGCGCTAACGCTGGCCATTTCGCTGTAAACGACGTCGGCTCCGTTCTGGCGACAGATTTCGCGAAACGCGCTGTCGGTAATGCCAGCCATTGGGGCAAGAGCGAGAATAGGTTTTTTCAATTTTTTCCAAAAATTTTTCATAACTAAAATGCGGGAATCAAGTTGAAAAAAATAATTCCGCACATTGCGAAGTGCGTTTCCAAATTTCAAGCTTGCGAGCGTTAGAAAAGTTTGTAATTATTGGCTGATAGTGATTTCTCCGTCAGCGGTTTCAGTGGCTCTGTAGCCAGCTTCCTCGATAGCTTTCATCAGCTTTTCCATATCTTCGTGCGAAATAAGATGTCCAGCGACACTGTGATCATGTCCGCAATCGCAATGGTCGTGTTCATTTTTTTCTTCTTCATCGTGATGACAATGTCCGCAGTTGCAATGTTCGCCC
>JAJYJP010000057.1 GCA_021789395.1 bacterium
GCGAAATTGCCAGAAGCGGCCGGGTAACTTTTCCGTTTTTAAATCGCATCGCCGCCAAACCGGAAAGTCCCGCGCCGCGGATGATCCGCATCAAAAAAGTTTCCGCTTGGTCGTCTTGGTTGTGCGCAACCGCGATCAGATCAAAATTATTTTCTTTTCTAATCTTTTCAAAAAATTCATAACGAATGTCCCGCAAACGACTTTCCAAATTTTCTTTTCCGGCCACTTTCGGTCTCAGCACAAAAATTCCCAAACCATATTCCGCCGCTAATTTTCTCACAAACTTTTCATCCGCCTCACTGTCCTTTCCGCGCAGTCCGTAATTCACGTGCGCAATGATCAATTCCAAATCATATTTCGGTTTCAGTTTCGCGAGAATATCCAAAAGGCAGGCCGAGTCGGGCCCGCCCGAAACTCCAACAACAATTTTCGCGCCTCGCGAAAAAAGTTCTTGTTGGAAAATGATGTTTTGGATTTGTTTAACCAAATTTTTCATATCCAAATAATTCTAACTGCCACAGCTGAAATGTCAATCATCCCCAAGGCTTTTCCACTTTTTCAGCAAAGTTAAATATGGTTCCGAACAAAGTATCGATCATATTGTACAGAGCGCTATGCCTGACCGTGATCGTCAGCGAAATTTTAGGAAACAAGAATGAAAGCTTCTTATTATACATCACTACCAACCCCTTGATCGGAATATCTTTTTCCGGAAGCGTCCGGATGTCCCACATCCTTTTTTTCACAGTTTCATAATTTTCCGGCGTGATGGATTTGTTCGCGTCAGCTAAAACTTCTTTGGTAAAAATCGCCCTTGTCAGAATTTTTCTTTCCACTAGTTGGCCGAAAAAGTACGACCAGTATTCATTGTCCAGTAATTTCAATTCCGCTTCGGCTCCAGCCATATCTTCGATGACCTTAAAGACCGAACCGACGGGCATATGCGTGACTTCGTCATAAATCTTTTTGAACGCGCGACTTGATTCCATAATTTCGATCTCCGGAATCTCATTTTCAATTTCCCCGAGCACTTCCAGTTGCGGCACCAGCGATTTGAAATCACTCACGTTCTTTTGGAAAAGTTCCGCCAGATCCGCCGGCGCGATCGGAGTAATTATGCTTTTCTTTCCCTGCTTGATTTCCCGTAAAATTTTCCGCTCAACCATATTCTTAATATGGAAATAGGCCAGCGTTCTTCCCATTCCGGCTTTTTTGGCGATTTCCGACACGCCCGCTTTCTTCAATTTCAAAGCGGCTTCATACAATTCAGATTCCACTTCTGAAAAAGAAAAATTTTTCAAAATATCATTGATTTGATCCATATGGTTTCAATTTTAGCAGATTTATTGCACTTTGTCAAAAATATTTTTCATCAATTTACAAACATATTTTGCTTTATTTAAAGTATTTTACTTAAATAAATTGCTTTATTTGACAATTTTCATTGACTATTTCTCGCTTTTGGGTTATACTTATCTGTTAAGCTAAGAAACCAAAAAAAGAAGCTTAACACAGTACTTTCAAAATCACCTCTTAAAAGATATATCCCATAAGTCCTTAGTCTCAAGTCTATCATTGATAGAAATGAGAAAGGCAGGGAAAGGAGATTGAAAATGACAACTATTCTGACTGAAGCGGAAAAATGGTTTTCGGAGATAGAGGCAAATTCAAAGCTTGAGCAAGGCCAAAAAAAATTCGAAAAGAAAGGCGGGAAAGATTACCAGGACTACAACGACGTATACGAGAAACTCCAGTCAGAAGAAGTGAAAATACCTGCTGATAACCCATCTGAAGTATACGCGGGAACAACGGGAAGAAAAAAAGGTTGTAAAATATTTCCCGGCGGACTGGGAATCATCCGCGAAGTTATCTTCAAATGGGAATGTCGAGGAATTTCCTTTCCAGTAGCTACAGAAGGCGAACCGGTCGAGATGTACTTCAAGGTAACAACGGCAAAAAAAATTCTAAAGAAGTTACAGGAACAAATCAACTGGCAAGAAAATGAGAAAAAAATCTTTGAAAACCGGATTCAAAAACTGCAGAATGAGAAGAAAAAAGTTTTAGAATCTGCATACAACAAAGGAGGTGATTAAAACGTCGGCAAGGAAGTTGAATCTAACTTTCTTGCCTCTCTCATTGAAACTATTCTTTGAGTGGTTTCATAGGAGAAAACTTTGACAACCCATGGGAGATAAAATGGAAAAAGAAATTTGCGGTTTCATGATACTGACAGAAATGAAAGACAGGTATGTTTCTGTAGGTGGTGTCCATGAAGTGCTCAAAATGCTTCAAGAAGAGTATCCTAAAGCATGCTTCTGGGTAAGAAAAGAGAGTGAGGTTGATTATTGGATCGACCTCATGAAACTCGAATTCATTGGTGAATTGAAGACGGTTAATACGCGCAACCATGTGGCGCATTATTACGAATGCGCTGCGATAGGGAAAAAGATGTGAATTTTCTCAAACTCAAAAGGCAGACCCGCAACCGCGCGCCTGCCTTCTTTTTTATTCGAAAGAGATTAAATATATTTCTTGATTATCTCCACCACTTGCGAAACTGCCTCATCAAGTTTGCCTTCTTCATTCTTCACAACATAATCAAAATATTCTTTATTGTCATACCAACCTTTGGCGTATTCCAATCTTTCCTTTACAAATTCTTCCGAAACAGCGTCTCGTTTCCGAATTCTTTTTTCAATAACATCCAAGGGGACATCCAGAAGAATGGCAACGATTCCGTCCAGCAATAATTTTTTAGCATTGATTACGCCTTTATAATCAACTTTCCAAATCTTTACTTTGTCGCTATTTTTAAAACGCTCGAATTCTTGAAAAGTACATCCGTAATAATTTCCCCGATCTTCCAAGGCGTATTCAAAAAATTTATTTTCCTTGATTCCTTTTTCAAATTCATCCTTTGTCAGAAAGTAATAATTCTTTCCCTCGACTTCACCAGGACGCATTTCGCGAGTAGTTGTCGTTATCGGCTTTTCAATCTCAAATTGTGCCTTCAGAGCATTGATTATCGAGTCTTCTCCCGCACCGGACGGACCAGAAATAATAAAGATTTTTGACTTATCCATAGTTGTAAATTATTGTTCTTAATTTAATTTTACAAAAATTAAACAAAGAAGAAAAGCTCCCTTTTACAGGAGCTTTTGTCTGAAGTTATTTATTCTTCCTTTTTCTTGGTTTTCTTTTCTTTCTTTTCCGCTTTTTCTTTCTTCTCGGATTTTTCTTCTTTTTCGGCCTTTTTCTTTTCGGATTTCTTATCCGTCAAAGCTAAGCCCATTCTATGTTCTTTCGACTCGATGGAAAGAATCTTCCAATCATAGACTTCGCCGACTTTGATCAGCTCGTCGATATTCTTGCCTGGGAAAAGTTCCGCCATCTCGCTGATGTGGGCCAGTCCATGAATGTCCTTGTCCAAATAGACGAACGCTCCGAAATGATTGATCTTATGAACCGTTCCTTTGACTATATCGCCGACTTTGTATTTATCTTCAATGTTGCTCCACGGATCTTTTTCCAGCGCGCGGATTGAAAGAGAAATCTTGTCATTGTCGATTCCGATAATTTTAGCTTGAACTTTATTTCCAACTTTAACGACATCACGCGGATTTTCAATCAATTGCCAAGCCAATTCTGAAATATGGACCAACCCTTCCAGTCTATCCTCTTCCGACATTTCTTCCGGATTCACGGTCGACGGAAAGAATTTAATGAAAGCTCCAAAGTCAACGACGCCGCTTATTTCTCCTTCAACCACGTCGCCAATCTTAAGTCCGGAAATAATTTCCTGGTCTTTTTCTTTCTGAGCCGCCTTTTCGCTGACGATCAATTTACCGGATTCACGATCAGCATCGATAACCCTAACCTCCAATTCCTGACTGACCAGCTTTTTCAACAAAGCAAGGATTTTATTTTTGTCTCCATCTTCAACACGCGGATAGTTTTTGCTCGAAAGCTGGGAAACTGGTAAAAATCCGGAAATTCCGTTTACTTCAATCAGGAGTCCGCCCTTATTAGCGCTAAGAACTTTGGTAGAGACTTTCTCCTGCGTGTCGCGTTTGCTTTCAATATCATCCCAAGCTTTTTCATGGGAAGCTTCGCGAATAGAAAGCTCGATGAAACCGTCTTCATTTTCCGGATCGATGATAGTCGCAGAAATTTTATCACCCGCTTTCAATTTTCCCGAGCCCATCCCGTCTTTAATTTCGCGTCCCAAAACAATCCCGGTTCCAAACGGATCAATATCCATATAAAGCGCGTTGGAGGTTACTTCGATAACCGTACCCTCCACAACATCTCCGATCTGAGGAAATTTAATTTCCTGCCCAGAAAGAAGTTCATCCATCATTGAAGCTTGGCCCGCATCGGCCACATCAGCCTTGGAATCATCGATTTTGTCAACCTCTTTTGCCAAATTGTCTAGTATTTTGTCCATTTTTTTAAAATATTTTCGCGACAGCACCGGATCGCAGTTATTAATAATTAAAGATGCTTTTTCAGAAAAAACAAAAATTTCCTGAATACAGGAAACTATTAAGAAAGCTAGCAAGGATTAAATCATCCTTTATTTAATTTTCTTAATAATTAACCTGAAGAAAGTATATATCAGGATTGTAATTTTGGCAAGAGACAGCTCAAAATAGGCTTTATGATAAGAAAAAATCGTCTCGACACCCGTTTAATCTTATGCTAAAATTATTATATTAATTAAGAAATAATTTTAATACGATCTATCCGGATTTTCGTATAGATTTGTAATCTGCGAAAGATATGAATATTCAATATTACGGCCAATCTTGCTTCAAAATAACCACTAAACCGGCTGGACGAGGTCAAGAAGACGTCAATATTTTTCTTGATCCGTTCGACAAAAAAATCGGTCTTCGTCCGCCGCAAGGACAAGCCGATTTGGTCTTAGTCAGCCATCACCATATGGATCACGATAACGTGGCCGCATTAAAAGGCGACCCGGCGGTCCTGGACATTCCCGGTGAATATTCGGTCAAAGGAATCAACATCGTCGGCATCGATTCTTTTCATGACGACAAACAAGGACAAGAACGCGGACACAACACTGTTTTTATTTTTGAATCGGAGGATATAAAAATCGCGCATCTTGGCGATTTGGGTTGCGAACTTAGCGCCAAACAACTAGAAGAGTTGGACGGCATTGATATCTTGATGATTCCGATAGGCGGAAAATATACGATTGATTATAAGGCGGCTATCGACATCATCAAGAAAGTTGAACCGAAAATGGTCATTCCGATGCACTATAAATTCCCGGGTCTGACGGTAGAAATAGACGACGAAAAAAAATTCTGCAACGAAATTGGAAATTGTTCCAAG
>JAJYJP010000058.1 GCA_021789395.1 bacterium
CTTTTCCATATCTTCGTGCGAAATAAGATGTCCAGCGACACTGTGATCATGTCCGCAATCGCAATGGTCGTGTTCATTTTTTTCTTCTTCATCGTGATGACAATGTCCGCAGTTGCAATGTTCGCCCATATTACTTTTTCTTAATTAAATAATTATTATCCTTTAAATCTTCTATGATATATCCCATTTCGTCAATCTTGTTTCTCAATTCATCCGATTTCTGAAAATCTTTTCCTGTCCGCGCCTCTTTCCGTTCTTCCGCCAAGTCGATTATCTCTTGCGGTACAACGATGCCTTCCAGGCGCAAGCCTAAAATCTTGGCAAAAGTCTCCAGGGTCTTTTTGACTTCGGCCGGATTGCCCATCAGACCTTCGTCCATTAACTTGTTGCCGTGGTTGACGAGCTCCAGAATGACCGAAAGGGCAAGTGGCGTGTTAAGATCGTCATCGAGCGCCTCTCTGAAGTTTTTCACAAAATCAGCGACGGTCAGATTGGAAAACTTGTCGCTTTCGGATGGTGCGTAATTAATGATTCGGTTATAGAAATTATTGATGCTGTCAAGGTTGGCCTGGGCTTGGTAGAGCGCGTTCCAGGTGAAATTCATCTGGCTGCGATAGTGCGCCGATAGGATTGCCAGACGCAAAGCCATCGGAGAAAATCCCTTTTTCTTGATGTCGGCCAAAGTGTAGAAGTTGCCTTTAGATTTGCTCATTTTCTCGCCGTCGACCAGAAGATGGCGGGTGTGGATCCAATAATTGGAAAATTTTTGACCGGTCGCGCATTCGGATTGGGCGATTTCCGCTTCGTGGTGGGGGAAGATATTATCTTCGCCGCCGGTGTGAATGTCAAGCGTGTCACCCAGATATTCGGTACTCATGGCGCTGCACTCAATGTGCCAGCCGGGATAGCCGACTGACCAGGGAGAGTCCCATTTCATTAAGTGTTCCTTGGGCGCCTTGAGCCAAAGGGCGAAGTCCCACGGATTCCGCTTGTCGGGATGCTCTTCCAGGCGTGCGCCGACTTTCAGTTTTTCCAAAGTATTGCCGGAAAGTTTTCCGTATTCTGGAAATTTAGTGACATCAAAAAAGACATTGCCATTTTTTTCGTAAGCATAACCTTTTTCAATCAGTCGTTCGATCATTTGGATCATCTGCGGCACGTGGGCGGTCGCGCGGGGAAAATATTGCGCCGGCAAGATATTCATCTCCTTCTCTACTTCTCTGAAAGCGTCTTCGTAGAAGCGGGCGATCTCTTCCGGCGTCTTTTTTTCCGCCAAAGCTTTCCTTTCGATCTTGTCTTCGCCGGTGTCGCCCTGGTCGATGTCGTCCTGGGTCAGATGGCCGACGTCGGTGATGTTTTTGATGTGGCGCACTTCAAAGCCTTGATATTCCAAATAGCGCCGCAAAACATCCGGCGTAGTGTAGGCGCGGATGTTGCCGATATGGATAAAATCATAAACGGTCGGACCGCAAGTATACATGCCAATCTTGCCGGGGTTGATCGGTTTGAATTCTTCTTTCTGTTTGGTAAGAGTATTATATATCTTTAACATGATAAAATTTTAAATTTTCCAATTATAACCATTTCTTGACTTTGAATATTATTACAGTGATCGTGCCGATAATAAACATTATGCAAAGATGAATCCAGAAAGCATATGGATTATCGGCGAAAGGAATTTTGGCGCTCATGGCAAGGATATTGGAATAGACGGTCAAAGGAAGAAGCACGGCGGAAAAGATGGTTAAGACTTTCATTGTCAAGTTCAGCTTGTTAGAGAGCAGGGAATTATTGGTTTCTTCCAGAGACTCGATCGTTTCTTTGGCGCTTTCCAGTGAGTTCCAAATCCTGATATTAGTACCGATCAATTCCTGGAAGTATGGCTTGAGATCGGCAGGGACAAAATTGAAATCTTTTTGAACTAGTGATTCGAGCACGGATTTCTGCGGCTTCAAAGTTCTGCGGAAATTCAGGATGTCCCTTTTTACGACGGAAATTTCAAAAACCATATCTTTCTCATGGCCGGCAAAAATTTCTTCCTCGATGTAGTCCAGCTTGCGGGAAATGTGATCCAATTTCGGGAAGCAGGATTCCAGAAGCATTTCCAGAATATGGTGAAGAAGAGCGGCTGGAGAATGTTTCATGTAATGCAGGCGCTTGGCCTCATCATTTTTTAATTCATTGAAAAAATCCGTCAATTGCCAGATATCCTGGTCATGGGCGGTAATGAGCGCGTCTTTGGTAATGACGATATCGATCTCGCCCGGATAAGTAGTTTTGAGGTCGGAGTTGAAAAGCGGAATGTGGATGGCCAGATACATGCAGGTTTCATATTCGGTCGCTTTAGGCCGCAGTGTCGGCGTGGAAAATTCTTCGATCACGGTCGGATGGAGATCGTATTTTTTTTGTAGGTTTAAGACTGCGTCCGCGTCCGGCTGGGCAAAGTCGATCCATTCGAATTTGTCCGATTTTATTTCTTGCATAATTTTGTTTAATTGAATTTTACTTTATTTTACCAGCAAAATCTTAAATTGACAAAAAAGAAAAACCAATTCAGAATAAGAGCATATATCTTTTTATGAAAAGATCTATTTTATTTTTAATAAGGATTTATCAGAAGACCATTTCGGTCGATCACGGGATTCCGAGCAAATACACGCGCACGCTGGGCTGCCGGTTCCATCCGACTTGCAGCGAATATACTTATCAAGCGGTCGAGCGATTCGGAACGCCGAAGGGATTGTATCTGGGAGCAAAACGAGTCTTGCGCTGCCATCCGTGGAACGACGGCGGCCATGATCCGGTTCCGAAGAAATAAATTTGTTTTTACATATTCTGTTCTTTTTATTTTTAAGAAAAGGAGGTGAATAACATTAGCAAGAAAGTTGTTTCGCTCAGAAGAAACAAACCTGATGTTTCTATGCTGCGCAAATTTTTTGATCTGGTGCACAAGCGCAGGAGCATTTCTAAGCCTGTTATCAAAAAACTCAAAAAAAATCAGGAGGCGTAGATGGAAGAAGAATCGCAGCCATGTAATTGCATTCATCCGGACGCAAGGGGCTTACGAGCATTGACTGTCGCAAATGTCAGAGGAAATATTTTGTCCGTCAAAGATCCTATATGCGTAATTTGCAGAGGGCTTTGCATGACAGGAGACAAAAATGCCTTGCCGGCGGTTCATGTTGTTGCTGCTGGATTCTTATACTGCCCGACAAAAAAATTGGCAGTTAGGGCAACGCATCCGGCGGGAGAGATCTGTCCTTTGTGTGGACGCATTCTCGCTGAAGAAATGTGCGAAAAGCCCAAGCCAATTTTATGCAGCGGTTCTTGCGGTGCTGACTGCCGATGTAAGAAAAAATAGAGGAGACGCATTTTATATTTTTAGGCCGGGGACGGCATCATTTGTCCCCGGTTTTATTTTTCTTGACAACTATTCTCAGAGGTATAAAATACAAATTAGCACTCGGACTTGACGAGTGCTAAAAGAGGGATTATACTAAAAACATGAATAAACGACAGGAGGAAATCTTAGCTACGGTCATTGAAGAATATACCAACACCGCCATACCGGTCGGTTCTAAGGTTTTGGTGGAAAAATACGGGTTTGATATCAGTCCGGCGACGATTCGCAACGACATGTCTCAACTGGAAAAAGAAGGATTTTTGTATCAGCCGCACATCAGTTCAGGAAGAATTCCGACCGACAAGGGCTACAAATATTTCGTCGAGGAAATAATGAAAGACCAGGAGCTTTCCATAGCGGAGCAGAAAAAATTGCAGACCGAGCTTTTGAAACTTAAAGCCCAGCACAACCGGCTTTCCAAGACGACCGCCAAACTGCTTTCGTCGCTCACCGGCAATCTGGCGATCAGTTCTCTTCAAGAAGATTTTTCCGATTTCGGTATCCGTGAGCTTTTGGAAAACCCGGAGTTCCAGGAAGTGGATGAATTTTGCAAAGTGGCCGAGGCCTTGGACTATATTGATGAAAACGTTGATAATATTTTGAAAAAAATCAAAGAAGGCGAAACAAAAATTTTCATCGGCAAAGAAAATCCGATCAAAGGCATCTCAAACTGCTCGATGGTCGTATCTCCATATAAGACCAAGTCGGGCGAAAAAGGCGTGCTGGCTATCATCGGTCCCAAAAGGATGAAATACGCCAAGAACAAATCTTTGATCGACCACCTCAAGAAGCTTCTCAGCGCGTCTTTTGTACTAGTGGTGATGATAAATGTGATTAAGTTTTAATTTTAACAAAACAAAAATGACCGACGAAAAAGATTTAAAAAAGAATATTGAAAAAGAAAAAATTGAGGAGGAACAAGAAGCGGAAGAAATCAAGGAAATTGAGAAAGAGGCGGAAACTGAAGTTAAAGAATTGGAACAAAAAGCCGAAGACTATTTGAATGGCTGGAAAAGATGCCAGGCGGATTTTGAAAATTACAAAAAGCGGCAGGCCGAATCGCAGCAAGATATGATCCGCTATGCGACGCAAGGAATTATTTTGCAGATCATTCCGGTTTTGGATAATTTCCACGCTTCGACCGACCATATTCCGGAAGACCAAAAAGAAAACGCGTGGGTGACGGGAATAATGCATATTCAAAAGCAATTGGAAACTGTTTTAAAAGACAGTGGCGTGGAAGAAATTGACGCCAAGGCGGGGGAAAGCTTTGATCCAAAATTCCACGAAGCGGTGGAAGATATGGAGTGTAAATCCTGCAAGACCAAGGATTATAAAGGTTATCAGAATAAGATTAAAAGAGTGGTGCAGAAAGGATACAAGATTGGCGAGAAAGTGATCCGACCGGCCAGGGTAATTGTTGAATAGTTTTAGTAAATTGAAAATAAAAAAGGGGAGCCAATGCTGGCCTCCCCCGCGAGGAAGATATACTATTTCAGAATAAATTCCAGGACTTTCAGTAGCAAGTCTCCGTTTATGGGAATGTCCCTGCTTTTGCAACAACGGATTAAAAGGGTGAGTTGCAGGGCTGCCTGCTGGAGTTTGAAATCTTTTCTCTCCAATCCGGCTTTGTAAACTTTGTTACGTAATTCGACTGCTTCTTTTTTTGATAATTCCCTTTTTGCATCTGAAAGAATCAATACTGGCATCAAAACCCCCCTTATTTTTTTGATAGGACAATTCTAGCATATAACAAACTAAAAATCAAGTTATCCTTCCAACTGCTTAGTTGTTTAGGCGGTTGAAATAAATAATTTGATAAGTAAATCATTAAACATCACGGTGTCCGTAATTTTTGTCTAAATGTAATGCGCAAACATTTGGCATGGGTTACGGGTAAT
>JAJYJP010000059.1 GCA_021789395.1 bacterium
GCACAGGTGCTTAAAACGATGCCGATAGAAGTGGCCGGCAAGACTGGAACGGCCCAGTTCGGTGTGGATGCGCAAAATGAGCATGGTTGGTTTACTTCTTTTGCGCCTTATAACAATCCCCAGATTGCAATGGCCGTCATTGTGGAGGGTGGCGGTGAGGGGAATTCCTCGGCCTTGCCGGTAACTCAGCAGGCTTTGACTTGGTATTTTACCCAAGACAAAAATCGGTGAAATAAACGCGGAATTCGATTGTTTATAACTAGCATGTTGACATTATTTCTTCATTTGCTACAATGAGCCTTGTTGTTTAAATAAAGGCTAATACTGCTCATGTTTGAGCGGTAAATTTTTTATAAAAAGTTAAAAATACAAACATGGCGAAGTACGTAACCGAAGAAGGGCTTAAAAAAATTAAAGAAGAGCTGGAGCATAGACGCACGGAAATAAGACAGTCGATTGCCAACGCGATCAAGGAAGCTAAAGAGCAAGGCGATCTCAGTGAAAACGCGGAGTACAGCGAAGCCAAGCGGCAGCAAGCGGAAAATGAGGCGCGCATCGCCGAGTTGGAGTTTATGCTCAAAGAGGCGCAGGTGGTGGAATACAACAAATCTTCCGATATGGTCCAGATGGGATCGAAAGTCCGTGTCAAATTCAACGGCAGCGAGATCGAGTTCCAGATCGTCGGATCGAACGAAGCCGATCCGGGAAGTTGGAAAATTTCCAACGAATCGCCGATGGGCAAAGGATTTTTAGGCAAGAAAAAGGGTGAGGATGTGACGATCGAGACTCCGGGCGGCAAGGTGAAATATAAAATTTTAGACGTGAAATAATCTATTATTGCATTTTTCAAAAGACGGCTCAGGAGAGCCGTCTTTTGTTGCTTATTTATTTCGAATAAGCTAATATTAAACTATTAAAAGACTTAAAATTGCGATCAAATATGCGCGAAGACATACTGCAGACCAAATTGGAAAAAATGGAAAATGTCAAAAATTCCGGAATGGAAGCTTATCCGGAAAAGTCCGAACGGACGATGTCCAACGGCGAAGCTTTGGAAAAATTCGATTCGCTCCAAGACAAAGAACTGACTTTGGTCGGGCGGGTAAAGTCTTTTCGGCCGATGGGCGGTTCAACCTTTGCTCACATCGAGGACGAAACCGGCAAGATCCAGATTTTTCTCAACAAGAAAAATATGGACGAAAATTTGTACAAACTTTTTGCCAAAAACGTCGAGATCGGAGATTTCGTCGAAGTATCCGGAAAACTTTTTAAAACCAAACAGGACGAAAAAACCTTGGAAGCGCACAGTTGGAAGATGCTTTCCAAAAACATCCGGCCGATTCCGACTGAATATTACGGCCTCAAAGACGAGGAAGATCTTTTACGGAAAAGATATCTTGATTTGATGATGAATCCGGAAACGCGCGAACTTTTCAAAAAGAAAAATATTTTCTGGCAGACAGTCCGTAATTTTTTGGCCAATGATGGTTTCTTGGAAGTTCAGACGCCGGTCTTGGAACACATTCCGGGCGGAGCCGACGCCGAGCCGTTCATAACGCATCATAACGCGCTCGACCAGGATTTTTATCTGCGCATCTCGCTGGAATTGGCGCTCAAAAGACTTTTGGTAGGCGGCTACGAAAAAGTTTTTGAGATTGGCCGGGTCTTTCGCAACGAAGGGATTGACCGCGAACATTTGCAGGAATTTGATCATATGGAATTCTACTGGGCCTATTCTGATCTGGGAAAAGGCATGGGGTTTATCGAAAAGATGTACAAGGAAATTGTATTGAAAGTTACCGGCGGCTACCTGACCGAATTTGAAGGACAACAAATTGATTGGAATAAAAAATTTCCGGTTATTGATTATTTCACGGAATTTCAAAAAGAAACCGGACTTGATTTGTCGCAAGAAATTACTTTGGAAGAATTGAAAAATAAAGCGGATGAATTGGGAATCAAATATGAAAAAGGATATGGTTTGGGTCGCATGATTGATACGATTTACAAAAAAACTGTCCGGAAGAAAATTATCCAGCCCTGTTTTTTGGTCGGGCATCCTTTAGAAGTTTCGCCGCTGGCCAAGACTGATCCGCAAAATCCGAAAAAAGTTCTGCGCGTGCAAGTGGTGGCCGGGCAGAGTGAACTTTGCAATGCTTTCGCTGAGCTGAACGATCCGATTGATCAGCGCCAGCGTTTTGAGGAGCAGATGAAAATGCGCGAGGCGGGCGATAAGGAAGCGCAGATGGTTGACGAGGATTTTGTGGAAGCCTTGGAATATGGAATGCCGCCGGCGTTCGGTTTTGGCATGAGCGAACGTCTTTTTGCTTTCATAATGAACAAATCCGTTCGGGAAACAGTCATCTTCCCGCCGATGAAAAGTAAATAAATTACAAGCAATCTATCATGGAATACGAAGATAAAGTTTACGGACAAGTTAAAATAAATGATCCGGTTATTTTAGACCTTATCAATAGTCAGGAGATCCAGCGGCTTAAAGAAATTGATCAAGCGGGTTATTACGAACCATATTGTCCGGGAACCAAGCATACCAGGTTTGAACACTCCATGGGAGTTTATCTTTTGCTTCAAAAGTTTGGAGCGCCTATTGAGGAACAAGTGGCTGGTCTTCTTCATGATGTTTCACATTCAGTTTTTTCCCATGCCATCGATTATGTATTTGCTGATGGTTCTGGTAAAAAACAGAATCATCAGGATAAATATTTTAAAGAATATGTTTTGAATTCAAGTCTGCCGGCTATTCTGAAAACGCACAGCTTTGATGTTGATTATATTTTGGAAGAATCAAATTTTCCGCTTAAAGAAACTGAGCTTCCGGATTTATGCGCCGACAGGATTGATTACTCGCTGCGAGATTCAGCCGCATATAAAACTGCTAGTCCTGACGAAAGAAAAAGCATTTTGGAAAATTTAACTATCCATGATAAAAAATGGGTGTTTAAAAATTTCAATGCCGCTTACAGTTATGCTAAATTGTTCAAAAAGCTCAATGGCGATTATTATGCCGATATATCTACGGCAGTAATGTACAGACGAGTGGCGGATTATTTAAGATATGCTATGGAAAAACAGTATATTTCAAAAAGTGATTTGTATACTACAGAAAGAGAAGTTATTGATAAAATAAATAAAAATTTGGGGGAGGATGGAAAATTAGACCTCTTCTGGAAAAGGATGAACAGTAGCAGTGGTTTTGAAAATAATCCTGACGATTACAATGTGGAAATTCATTGCAAATCCAGATTTGTTGATCCGCTTTGTTGGCATGAAGGAGTAATAAAACGAGTCTCTGAAATAAAACCCGATTGGAAAGATTTGGTGAAGCAAGAATCGGTACCGAAAACTTATTTTGTAAAATTTTCAGATAATTTTTTAAGATAAAATTATGTTGGATATAATTTCACAAATTGGTATAACCGTGTTTGGTGTCGCGGCGGTTTTTATGGTAGCAAAGAAAAACAAATGGGGTTTCGTGCTTGGCTTAGCTTCGCAGCCGTTTTGGATAATGACCTCGATAATCAATAAACAGTGGGGTGTGTTGATATTATCAATTGTTTATGTCTTCAGTTGGGCCCTGGGAGTTTATGAATGGTTTTTTAAGGACAAATCGAATGAAAAAAAATCTTTGGAAAAAGTTTAAGAGTAAATATGTTTTTCTTTTTGCAAAATAAAATATGATCAATTCGGAAGAACTAAAAAATGCTTGCTTACTTTGCCTATCAGGAAATAATTTTTCTGGAAGATAGCGCTTCAGTCTTTACAAAAGGTATTTTTCAAAGTAAATTAGTTATATGTTAGATATCAAATTTATCCGAGAAAACGCGGAAACGGTCAAGAAAAATTGCGAAGATCGAAAAATGAAATGCGACATCGATCGTCTTTTGATTTTGGACGAAAAAAGGCGAGAGTTGATGTTGGCTGTGGAAGAGTTGAACGCGGAAAAAAATAAAATAAATAATCAGATTCAAAAAGCTAGTTCCGAAGAAAAGGGAAAACTTATTGAGCAGGGAAAAGAAGTTAAAGATAAATTGGAAAAAACTGAACCGGAATTGGAAAAAGTAAATGCGGAATACAAAAGCATTTTGTACGCCATTCCCAATATGCATTCCGAAGATACGCCGATTGGACCAGACGAATCTTGCAATGAAGTAATCAAAAAAGTCGGTGAAATTCCAAAATTTGATTTCCAGCCGAAAGAGCATTGGGAGCTGGGAGCGGAATTGGATTTGATTGATTCTGTTCGGGCGGCTAAAGTCAGCGGAAGTCGGTTTAATTATTTAAAAGGAGATCTCGTATTGCTGGAATTTGCTCTTATGCAGTTTGCTTTTTCAGTGTTAACTGATGCAAAGATATTGAAAGAAATTGCTGAAAAAAATAATTTGAAAGTCAGTGCAAAACCTTTTATTCCGGTTCTTCCTCCGGTTATGATCCGTCCCGAAATAATGAATCGCATGGCGCGTTTAGATCCAGAAGAAATGTATTCTTTAGAAAGAGATAATCTTAACTTAATAGGAAGTGCTGAACATACTTTGGGCGCGATGTATGCCGATGAAATTTTAGATGCAAAAGAACTTCCCATTAGGTTGGTTGGTTTTTCTACGGCTTTTAGAAGAGAGGCTGGATCATACAATAAAGATATGAAAGGTATTTTGCGTGTCCATCAGTTTAATAAACTTGAAATGGAATCATTTACTGAACCTGATAAATCTCTTGATGAGCAGAACTTCATTGTAGCCATCCAAGAACATTTAATAGGTGCTCTAGGGGTGCCGTATCAAGTTGTTTCTATTTGCACAGGAGATATGGGAAAACCTGATGTCAGACAAATTGATATAGAAACCTGGATGCCGGGACAGAATAAATACAGAGAGACGAACACTTCCGATCTAATCGGAGATTTTCAGGCAAGGAGATTAAACACGAGATTTCGATCTGATGACGGCAAAGTTGAATATGTGCATATGAATGATGCTACAGCCTTTTCTGGCAGGCCGATGATAGCAATTATGGAAAATTATCAACAGGCCGACGGTAGCATAAAAGTGCCGAAAGTGCTCAAGAAATTTATGCCCGGAAACCCTGATTTTATAGTGAAAAAATAAGGAGCGGGGTTGCCCTTGACAATATTTTTAAACT
>JAJYJP010000060.1 GCA_021789395.1 bacterium
TTCCCGCTTACAACGAAGCCGGAAGAAAAGGAGATGAACTGAAAAAAAATCTCACGGAAATCGGAAAATATTTGAAAGAAAAAAATATTTCTTACGAAGTGATCGTAGTGAGCGACGGTTCGAAAGACAATACTGCGGAATTCGTCCGAAAGCTTTCCGACTTGGTGAGCGGCATGCAGGTGATTGATCGCAAAGAGAATCGCGGCAAATGGTATTCGGTGCGGGAAGGATTATTGAAAGCCGAAGGCGAATACCGGCTGTTTACTGACGCCGACGGCGCTACGTCGATAACGAATCTGGATAAATTTTGGGATTATATGAGGAAAGGCGAAGACATGATTATTGGTTCGCGCGATCTGAAGACTTCCCAGATAAAAAAACACCAGCCGAAATGGAAAGAGATGCTGGGTGATATGGGTAATTTCTTGATCCAGAGCCTGATGGGGTTGCGTGGCATAAGAGATACGCAATGCGGATTCAAGGTGTTGTCTGAAAAGGTGGTTAATTCTATCGTTCCGCAGTTGAGGATCGACCGCTGGGGCGGTGATTTTGAGATGCTGATGCTGGCGAAAAAAATGAATTATAAAATTATTGAAATTCCGGTCGTCTGGGTGGATGCCGGCCTGAGCCTGGTGGGCGTGAGCGGATATTTTAAAACTCTGGAAGAACTTTTTCAGGTGAAGTGGGCGATGGTGCTAGGAAAATACGATTATAAAAAATAAAATAAAATAAAATAAAATAAAATAAAAAGGAGGATGGAAAATAAAAATAAAAATTCAATATCGGAGCTGCGGCAGGATTTGGTGACGGGAGGCTGGGTGGTGATTGCCATCGGACGAGCCCAACGGCCGGAACAATTCGCGGAATTTAAGCGGGAAAAGATTGAAGAGGATCGCAATAAGCTTTGCTTCTTTTGCCACCCGGAAGAGACCGGTCAAGAAAAAGACGTTTTGATTTACAAAAAAGACAATGGTGATTGGAGTCTGCGGGTTTTTCCTAACAAATATCCGGCTTTCAAGCGGGGAGGAAAAATGAAACACCACGAAGAAGGTCCATATTTCAAAATGGACGGAGTGGGCTACCATGAGGTGATCGTGACGCGCGACCACAATCGGCAAATCGCCCAGCTTGAAACTCTGGAGGTTGCAGAAATCGTGGACGCTTATCAGGAAAGATACATTGACCTAATGAACAAGAAGGACGTAAATTATATTGAAATTTTCTGCAATCATGGCAAGGAAGTGGGCGCCTCCATCGTTCATCCGCATTCCCAGCTTGCGGCCATTCCGGTAATTTCTCCTTACATACAGGCCGAGTTGGACGGCGCGGAAAGTTATTATCGCACCAATCGTCACTGTGTATATTGCACGATTGCCGAATGGGAAAGCGAACACAAAAAAAGAATAGTGTTTGAAAATGATTCTTTTGTCGCTTTTTGTCCGTTTTCTTCCCGGGCGGCGTTCGAGGTCTGGGTTATGCCCAAAAAGCATAAGCCTTATTTCGAAAGGATCAGTGACGAGGAAAAAGTAGCTTTTGCCGAAGCCCTGCAAACTTCGATTAGCAAGATTTACAAAGCTTTGGGCGATCCGCCGTACAATTTTTATCTGCACACCTCTCCATGCGACGGCAAGGATTATCCGCACTTTCATTGGCACTTGGAAATTCTTCCTCACACTGCCATCTGGGCGGGCTTTGAACTTTCGACCGGCATAGAAGTTTCAACGATCGAGCCGGAGGCGGCGGCCGAATATTTGAGGAAACAGTAGATTTTTTTCTGAAAAATTATCATGCATGATTTAATTATCAATTTTTTCACGAATTTTCCCAAGCCTTTGGCGACTTTTTTGATCGCGGCCGTCCCGGTGACCGAATTGCGGGCGGCTTTACCGTTGGCTTACAAAATTTATCATTTGTCGGCTTTTTATTCCTGGCTTTTTTCGGTGTTGGGGACTTTTTTTACGATGGTCATCGTTGTCTATCTGCTTGATCCGATCGCCAGCCTTTTGTCCAAATACATCGGATTTTTCAAAAAGTTTTTTGATTGGCTTTTCGAACACACGCGGAAACGGGCGGGCGGCAAGATGGAAAAATACGGCGAGTGGACGATGTTTATTTTGGCAGCAACGCCGATTCCTCTGCTCGGCGGAATGACCGGCGCGTTGGCCGCTTTTGTTTTTGGAACGCCGAAAAGAAAGGCTCTGCCGCTTTTGCTTTTGGGTACGATGGTTTCGGGTTTGATCGTGCTGGCGCTAACTGTTTATTTTTAAATTATGAAAAAATTAATTGTTGGAAATCTGAAGATGAATCTTTTGAGTCCGGAAGAGCGGGAGCGTTATTTGTCCTGGCTGAAAAAGGAATTGGCTGGCCGAAAGGATAAACATTCGGAAATCGTACTGTGTCCGCCTTTTGTCCATTTGGAAGCGTTTAAAAAATGGAATAATCGAAAGGTGCGTCTGGGGGCGCAGGATATGTTTCCGGAATCCAAAGGATCTTATACCGGCGAGATCTCGCCGGTGATGCTTAAGAATTTAAGCTGTGAATACGTGATCATCGGACACAGCGAACGGCGCAGATATTTCGGAGAAAGCAATGGCGCGATCAATTTGAAAATCGCTTCCGCTTTGAAGAACGGATTAAAACCGATTCTGTGCGTCGGAGAAACGCGCGAGGAAAAAGAAAGCGAGCAGACGCTCAGCGTCATTTCAAATCAAGTCAAAGAAGCGCTTCTGGGAGTTAGCCGGGCTAAGGCGGAACAGATTGTCGTTGCCTACGAACCGGTTTGGGCGATCGGAGGCGATAAAGTCCCCACCGCCAATGAAATTATGGAAGCTAAGCTTTTGATCAGGAAAATTTTAGTGGATCTTTTCGGGAAAAAATACGCGGAGTCAACTCCGATCCTTTACGGCGGCAGCGTCAATACTAAAACAGTGGGAGGTGTCTGTATTGATTCGGGAATGGACGGCGTATTGATAGGCAGAGAAAGTCTGCAGCCGCACGAGCTTGTGAAGATCTCCGGTATTATTAATGATTCTTGCGTTTTAAAATAAATAATAATTAAAGATAAAATTATGCTAGTCAGTGCCAAAGAAATTTTAACCAAAGCCAAAGAGGGCGGTTATGCCGTCGGCGCCTTTAATACGATCAATCTGGAAATTACCCAGGGAATCATGGCGGCGGCTGCTGAGGTACGATCGCCGCTCATCATCCAGGTGACGGAAAAAACTTTCGATTATGCGGGAGGCAGAATGATTTATGAAATCATTAAAAAATTAGCCGAAGATTATAATCCGGAAGTGCCGGTGGCGATCCATCTGGATCACGGCGGCAGTTTCGAGGCGGTGCAGCGGGCGGTTGAGATCGGATTCGACTCTGTGATGTATGACGGTTCGCGCAAACCTTTCAATGATAATTTAAGAATCACCAAAAGCGTGGTGGAATTTTGCCACCCGAAAGGGATTTGGGTGCAAGGGGAGCTGGGTAATGTGCCGTATGTGAGCGAGCATAAGATGGAAGATGTCGACTGGGACAAATATATGACCGATCCGGATCAGGCCAAGGAATTCGTAGAAGCGACAGGAGTCGATACTTTGGCGGTGGGGATCGGTAATGCTCACGGATTTTTTAAAGAACGGGAAGTGCCGGATTGGAAGAGGTTGTCGAAAATCAGAGAGCTGGTTGATGTTCCGCTTATCATGCACGGCGCGTCCGATTGGGAAGACGGCAAGGCTAAGGAGGCGATCAAACGCGGAGTAAATTGTTTCAATATCGATACCAACACTCGGCTAGCTTTCATGAGTACGTTGAGCAGCGAGTTTAAGAATTCTGATCCGGGAATTGATCCGCGGCCGGTCTTGGAGCAGGCGCGGGAAGCGGTGAAACACAGCGTGATGAAGAAGATGGAACTTTTCGGCAGCGCGGGAAAGTTTTAAATCGACCAACTTTATTTCGCGAGTATGTGTTTGACAATACCCAAAAAAGTTATTGCGATTGAAGGAGATTTGTTTACCGTTGAAGATTATAAAGGAAACAGACAAAAGATAAAAAGTATCATAGAATTAAAAACTGGCGACTTTATTTATACCCAGCAAAACGTGGCAGTGGGTAAATTTGAAGAGGAATCTGCCAGAGAGATCTTTAAAATGATAAACGGAAATGGAGGATAAAACATTGGAAAGCAGCTGGAAAATAACACCGGAAGCGGCCAGGCTAATAAGCAAACTGATCGTCAGTTGTCATGAACTAGCTCTAGATAGTAAGAGCGAAGCTTTTGTGTGTAAAACGCTCGAAAAAGAAAATAATATCGGTAAAACGGATTTTCTTGCGGCAGACAAGGGCGGATTGTATGAAAGACTGATCAGGACAGCTGATGGTTTGAAGAAAAAGACGATCGACGAAGAAACTGTTCTGAGATATTTTGGCGGAAAGGGGCACGAGGAAGTGTCTTTGGAGGAAATTGGCTTCGAAAGAGATCTTCCTGCGGTGCTACAAATAATGCTTTTGGTCCATATGCTTCTTCCGGTAAAAATCATCGGACAAACGACCGATGGTCTGGTGGGCGAATACGTAAATCTTAGGAAAAAAGTTATTCTGGAAAATATTTTAGTTTTTAAAGAGAATTTAGGAAAAGATCTTCTGGGAAAAATTGTGCTTTTCCACTATGCGCCGGTGGTTTGTTCCGATCCGGAACCCGAATTGATCCAAGACATTTTGGAAGAGCAAAAAGAATGTCCGGCTCTGATGGACGTTCTTGACAAGCTGAATGGCAAAAAAATCCGGATATCAAAATTTTCCAAAGGAATAAAGAGGACTTTGGAACAGATGGAACTGTGAGCGGAAAATCTTTACGATTGATTCCGCTCATTTTTGTTTTTTTGTGCTATAATTAACTCATGGAAAAACAAAAACCAAAAATTGCGATTGTGAGTTTGACTTCGTGCGAAGGGTGCCAGTTTGTC
>JAJYJP010000061.1 GCA_021789395.1 bacterium
AGGAGCTTGACTAACCTTATTTTTATGGTAAAATCTGGTAGTATCAAGATATAATTATGGCGAAAAATAAAAATTTTCAAGCTGACAAATATGGCAATAATTCGGATCTTCTATCAAGATGCTCCGTTTGCGGGAGTGATTTAAGGCACGGCGACACGGTTATTTTGGAAGACCAGGATCAGAAAACCACTTTCCATGTCACTTGTTCGAAGTGTTCCGCTTCTTCGATCGTTTTTCTTTCCAATTCTCAGGCGGGCATGGTCAGTCTGGGGTTGGCAACGGACTTGGACAGCGAAGAAGTCAAAGCGAAATTTTTTACCAGTTCCGTCAGCTCTGATGACGTAATAAATGTTTATCAGTTTTTGTCCGGTTACGAAGGAGAATTTTCCGGATTGATCAAAAAATAATTAATTTAAAGCTCGAGAGGTTCTTTCCTGTTAAGGCGGGAGAGAAAAGGTAGAGCCACAAAATATGGATAAGATAAAATTGGCGGCGAAGACTCGCACAGAGCGCGGCCGAAAAACTAACAAAGGAAGAAAAGAGGGAATGATTCCGGCGGTCATTTATGGCAAAGAAGAAAAACCGGGAAGCCTTTGGGTGGACAGTTTGGATTTTTCCAGGTTGCTGAAAAAATCCGGAGAAAGCGTCATCATCGATCTTAACGTTGACGGCAAAAGCGATCACAATGTGCTTATTCACGAACTGCAGACAGACCCAGTCAGCGGAAAGTATGTTCACATTGACTTTTTTCAAGTCAAGATGAATGAAAAGATCGAAACGGAAGTCGAGCTTATTTTTATCGGTGAATCAGCAGCGGTCAAGGAACAGGGTGGAGTATTGGTCAAAAATATGGATAAGATCGAGATCTCCTGTTTGCCAGCCGACTTACCTTCGCATATCGACGTGGATATTTCCAAACTGAAAACTTTTGAAGAACACATTGCCATCAAAGACATCAAATTACCGGCCAAGGTGGAAGTTAAAGTTGATGCGGAGACGGTAGTGGCCCTAGTGACTCCTCCGCGAACCGAGGAAGAATTGAGCGGACTTTCTGAAAAAGTCGAAGAAGACGTTACAAAAGTCGAGGGCGTAGTCAAGCCGGAAGCTCCGGCCGAAGAAGCTAAAAAATAATTAGCATACTTTTTTAAAAAAACATCCCTGGCGACGGGGATGTTTTTTGTTGTGGTATAATAGATAAAGATAAATATGAAAAGCAAAAGAAAAACAATTCTAACAATACTGATTGTCATTTTTGCGCTGGCAAATATTTTTTATTTTAAAGATACTGATGCAAGCACATCTTTGTCTGTAAGTTCTTCGGCCGATTCTTCAACAGTAGACACTTCCAAGGTGAACAATCTTCAGGATGAGATGAGCAAGACCCAGGACAAGATCGCAAAAACGCAGCAGCAGTTGAATCAATCCCAGTCGGCGCTTTATGTGAATCAGGTTCAGGTCTACAATACCAAAAGCGTCATTCAGCAAGTGGAAGCGGACATTGCGGACAAGGAACAGCAGATTACCAACCTCAGCCAACAGGAAGATCTGAACAAAGCGTTGCTGGAAGGTTATGTGGAGGAATTATATTATCAGGCCCAGGAAGATCCACTGATACAATTAGCCGTTACGTCGATCGATCTGAACGGACTTACTTCCAATACTGACAATATGATCAGCATCAAAGAAAAAATTTTGGAGACGCTGGATGATATCGGCTCCAACAAAAGCCAACTGGCGAGCGATCAGGCGGATCTGAGCAAACAAAAACAGCAGCACGAACAACTATTGGCACAGCAAACGGCGCAACAGGGCCAGATCGTTTCGGACATCCAGGATACACAGGCGACATTGCAGGAACTGCAACAAAAGATGGCAAAATTACAAAGTGACTTGTCTTCTTTATTAGGGACTAATGTAAGTGTAAGCGATGTTAAGACAGCTGCTGGCATTGCAAGCAAGGCGACTGGTGTAAGAAAAAGTTTTATATTGGCAGAATTAATGCAGGAGAGCGGAATGGGGAGATATACTGGCGGGTGCACTTACAAAAATGCGCATATGCACTCATATGACATTCCCGTATTTAAAAAGATAATGACCAGTCTTCACTACGGTCTAAATGATAAGAAAGTTTCTTGTCCTGGTAGTGGTGGGGGATATGGCGGAGCCATGGGAATCGCGCAATTTGTGCCAACCACGTGGGGAGGCTCAGATGGAAAATCTGGCTATATTCCATATATATCTTCCGCTACGGGACATAATCCGCCGGATCCCTGGAGTGTGATTGATGGCGTTATGGGTATGGCAAAAAAATTAGCCGATGCTGGAGCTACGAGTAAAAAGGGAGAATATGCCGCTTCAATGATATATTATTGTGGTACATCTCATCCTACAAACACATATCCAGGTCGAGTGAATGATTGCAATAATTATGCCGCTGATGTGCAAAGCTTAGCTGCTAGTTATGAAAAAAATGATTGATGAATGTTGACAAAAGTCGATTTTGGGAGTATAATGGCAATGTAAAGTAAAAGAACGGGTGATTTTTCCCCGTTTTTTATTTTATGTAGAAAATAAAAATAAATAAAAAAAGAGAAACAAAAAGCCGAAAGGCTTAAAAATCTTAAAAGGCTTGGAAATCCTCGCCTTGACACAGAATAAAAGACTGTGATCTGCCGAAATTCAACCCCGTTTCAATCGGGGTTGTTTTAATACCGATTTATTCTTAAAGACTTGAAAAAAACACCCGGCTGAAATATACTAATAATACTTGGTGCCTGGCTTTTCCGCTAAGGCAAATAACTATTTATAAGGAAAAAATGGAACGATTTGAGATTAGAGGCGGGAAAAAATTGGCGGGAGAAATTGACGTGCGCGGATCAAAAAATGCGGCCACGCCCATTTTGGCCGCCACTCTTTTGACTAAAGAAGAATGTGTCATTTCCAATGTTCCTCTCATCGAAGATGTTTTTCGGATGATTGAAATTTTGCAGAGCATGGGATCGGAAATAAAATGGTTGGAAGATAGAAAGCTTAGCGTGAAAGCGGAAAACATCGATCCGGAAAAAATGGATTTTGAAAAGGTAAAGCAGCTGCGTTCTTCGATCCTGCTTCTGGGTTCGTTGAGCGCGCGCTTTGATAAATTCAAGCTATATCATCCGGGCGGCTGCGTCATCGGCGCCCGGCCGGTCGGCACTCATTTCGACGCGCTTGAAAAGATGGGCGTGGAAATCGAGCAGGCCGGAAAATATTACTCGGTCGATGCTAGTCATCGGAAGTCAGCAAAAGTCGTGCTGAGGGAATTTTCTGTCACGGCGACTGAGAATGCGATGATGTTGGCGGCCAGTTTGCCGGGGAAGACAATCATAAAAATCGCGGCGGCCGAACCGCACGTGGAAGATCTGGGAAAATTTCTGATGGCGTTGGGCGCGCAAATTTCCGGATTGGGAACGCATACTTTGGAAATCGAAGGCATGAAAGATTTACGCGGCGCGGAGCATAAAATAATTCCGGATGCTAATGAGGCGGCCACGTTTTTGATCATGGGTGTGGCGACCGGCAGTCCGATCGTCGTGAAGAACGCGCGGGAAGAGCATCTGGATCTGGTTTTGGAAAAATTGCGCGAGTTCGGCGCGGATTTTAAAATTGACGGAGATTCGATCGAAGTGGTGCCGGCGGAAAAATTGCGAGCCATTTCAAAACTGGACGCGCGCATCTATCCCGGCGTTCCTACGGACGTCCAGGCGCCGTTCGGAGTTCTGGCGACGCAAGCGGAAGGCGAGACGCTCATTTTCGATACGATCTTCGAGGGACGGTTCAACTATCTGAGCGAATTGGAAAAGATGGGCGGCAAAGTCAAACAGTTGAATCCGCATCAAGCGTTGATTGCCGGTCCGGCCAAATTGCAAGGAAAAGAGATTCGCAGTTTCGATCTGCGGGCCGGAGCCTCACTTATCATCGCGGCATTAGTGGCAGAGGGAAAAACGGTCATCGAAGATATCTATCAGGTCGATCGCGGTTATGAAAAAATCGAAGAGCGTCTGCAAAAATTGGGCGCGGAGATAAAACGAGTGACTGAAGACAATAAAATCATAATGCCGATATATGAAGAGCAGCATAAGATAGAGGCATAAGTAAATGACAAATGAAAATAAAAAAATGGCAAAACTAAAACCAGGAGAAGATTTTATCGGAGTCGGCGGAGGAGTTTTGATTTTGAATGAAAAAGAAGAGGTGTTGTTGAAAAAAAGAGGAAAGAAATCAAGGAACGAAATCGGTTGGTGGGAAAAATCAGGAGGCCTAATAGAGTATGGAGAAAAAGCGATACCAGCCATTAAAAGAGAAGTGAAGGAAGAGTTGGATATAGAAATAGAAATGGTAGGATACTTTCCTCACACAGACCACATAATTAAAAAAGAAGGCCAGCATTGGGTAGCATTGAATTATTTGGCCGAAATAAAAAAGGGAATTCCGAAAAATCTAGAACCACATAAGTGTGAAGAATTACGGTGGTTTAGTTTGAAAAAATTACCTAAGAAAATTGTCCAACCGACGAGAGAATCAATAAAGAATTATTTAGCCGGAAAATATATAAAATTATAAAATTATTATGTTTGTACGAAAAATCGGAATCGATCTGGGGACGGCCAATACGTTGGTTTTTGTGCCTGGAAAAGGAATAGTGTCCAATGAACCGAGTGTTGTGGCTATTTCCATGGTGGATAATAAGGTTTTGGCGGTCGGCAACGAAGCCAAAGAAATGCTGGGCAGGACGCCGGACACGATCGTCGCCAGCCGACCGATGAAAGACGGCGTGATCGCTGATTATAAAATTACAGAGGCGATGCTTCGCTACT
>JAJYJP010000062.1 GCA_021789395.1 bacterium
TCCGTCAACAATCATAACTTTCTTAAAATATTTTTTCAACTTTGAATTTTTTATTTTTAATTCCTGAAAATCGTTCTCGCCATAAGATACAAGATATAGATCTTTTTTCTTAAGCCTTTTTAAGAAAAACAGGGCGTCCGCAAAAACATACGGACCGGTGTCTCTGAGAAATTTTTTCAAGCTACGCTCCAATTTTTTAACTTCGAGGCCTTCCTTTTCAAGTTCCGCGGCGTGGTCCCACGGATTGTATTTTTTTAATCGGCCGTTCCTATATCGCTCCGGGTAGTCAATGTAGTAACGGTTAAAATTTTCTTCCGAAATTCCGGCCGCCAAAAAAACTCTTTTTAAATCTTTTATGAATTTTCCGGTATTGAACAGGACATCGTCGAAATCGATAAAAATTTTCATCGTTTTGTTTTTAAATCACTTCTTTGATGATATTTTCGTAATCGCCCAGCTCGAAGATCATCGACAGCACTTTGGCCAGCTTGTCGCCGTCATGGCGGATGAACGAGCGCGTGGCCGCGATCGCGTCGGATTTGTTCGTCCTGATTTCCCGCCCCTGCAGAAGGTCGGCGGAAAATATGAGATATTTCTTTTTTCCCGCCCGGTCTTTTATCTTTACGACCGAACCTTTCCCTTCCCGCTGCTCGTATTTTTTTACCAGATGCTCCGGCAATTTTTTCTTGTTGAAAGTCACGAAATCAATCTTTCCTTCTCCGATATATCCTTCGATGATCCGCACGTAATCTTCCAGCGAAAAATTTTCCGTCTGGCCTTTCTTGTTGGTCAGATTGCAATTGAAGACCACCTTCCCCCTGGATTTTTTGATGGCCTCGCTCATCCCGTCCACCAGAAGATTCGGCAGGATCGAACCGTACAGATCGCCCGGACCAATCACGACGAAGTCGGCTTTCTTGATTCTTTCGATGGCTTGCGAACAGGCTTTGATTCTGGATTTCAAAAAAACATTTTTAATTCCGTTCGAACGGATGTCTTCATTATGATCCAACTGTTTTTCTCCGGACAAAATTTTCCCATTATTCAACTTGATCTGAAGCCGCATATTCCCTTCACTCACCGGAATCACTTCCCCTTTCACATCCAGCAGCTTCGAGGCTTCTTCAACGCCCTTGGCAAAACTTCCGTTTATTTTCTCCAAAGCCGACAAAAAAAGATTGCCGAAGGTGTGTCCTTTGAGTCCACCATTATCGAATCGATAGCTCATAAGTTCGCGCAACGTTTCCGATGATTCTGAAAGCGCCACCAAACATTGCCGGACATCGCCCGGCGGCAGCACGCCCAGTTCGTCGCGCAACACGCCAGTTGCTCCGCCGTCGTCCGCCATGGAAACGATCGCTGAAATATTTACCGGATATTTTTTCAACCCTGACAATAAAGTAAAGCTTCCGGTTCCGCCCCCGATCGTCACAATATTCTTGTTCCTCATTTATGCAAATTTATGAATTATTTCTTCAGCTTTCTTCAGGTCGCCCGGATGGCCAATCGGCAGCCACAATGAAGCTTTTTCCACTTTTATTTTATGATCCTTCGCCATCGCGGCCAAAATATCAGTCAGATAAATTTCTCCCGATTTAGCTGGAATTGGATCATAATCAAAAAATCTTTTGCTTAATTTATACAATCCAATGTTGGCCAATCTGTCTTTGCACTTCTTCGGTTTCTCAATGATGTCCGTAAGATTGCCCTTGCGGTCAGTCTTTAATATTCCAAATTGCGTCACATCATCCACCTCGCATCCCATCACCGCCAGATTGTGTTTCAGTAGTTTCCGCAAATCTTTTTTGGAATAAAGATCATCGCCCATCATCACCAGAAACTTGTCATGCAAAAGGCCCCTGACCAGATAAAGCGCTCCGCCCGTCCCGTTCAGACGATGTTGGAAAACATAGGTGATCTTCCGCCCGCCGAATTCTTTTTTGAAGTAGTTCATTATATGCTCGCCCTTATACCCGATGACAAAAATAATTTCATCGATCTCTTTCGGCAACGCGTTGAGCTTATGCTCCAAGATCGGCTTACCCTTGATCTTTAGCATCGGTTTCGGAATATCGTCAGTCAGATGCTTCATTCTTTTCCCCCTGCCTGATGCTAAAATTACAAGTTGCATATGATTAAATTACAATATTTACAAGCTTGCCTTTGACGAAGATTATTTTTTTGATCGTCTGGCCATCGGTAAATTTTTTCACTTTCTCACTTTGGAGCGCCAGTTCTTTGGCTTCATCTTCGCTGATGTCCGCGTTGGTTTTAATTGAGTCGCGCACTTTGCCGTTAACTTGGACGACTAAATTAATTTCTTCATCCCTGATCAGCGCCGGATCATGTTTCGGCCACTCAGACAAAAAGATACTTTCTTTGCGTCCTAGCTCACTCCAAATTTCTTCCGCGATGTGCGGAGCGAAAGGAGAAAGAATGATTAAAAATTTTTCATAATCCGCCACGGAAATTTTTTCTTCTTTTTCCAATTCGTTTACCAAAATCATCATCGCCGAAATCGCCGTATTGAACCTAAAATTTTCAATGTCATCGGTAACTTTTTTAATCGTCTTGTGAAGCAAAGTTTGAATTTTATTATTCGCTTTTAATTCGCTTCCCGTTCGCGCTTTATTCGCGAGTCTATATGCTTTTTCCAGAAATCTTCTAGCTCCAACTATTCCTTTCGTACTCCAAGGTTTGGCATCTTCCAATGATCCCATGAACATCTCGAACAATCGCAGCGAATCAGCGCCCGTTTCTCCCACCACTTCATCCGGATTAACGACATTGCCCAAAGATTTGGACATCTTTCTTCCGTCTTCCGCCAAGATCAATCCTTGATTTCTCAGTTTCAAAAACGGTTCGTCAAAATCGATATAATTTAATTTGTGCAAAACTTTCGTAAAAAATCTGGCGTACAAAAGATGCAACACAGCGTGTTCCGCTCCTCCCAGATAAATATCGACTGAAAGCCATTTTTTAATTTTTTCTCTAGACGCAAATTCCTCTTGGTTATGCGGATCGGCATAGCGGAAATAATACCAAGAAGAACAGACAAAAGTGTCCATTGTGTCCGATTCTCTCTGTGCGTTTCCGCCGCAAGTGGGACATTTTACATCGTGAAAACTTTTTGAACGGACCAACGGTGATTCGCCGGTCGGTTTGAAATCAACATCGGTCGGAAGAACAACCGGCAGATCTTTTTCCGGAACCGGAACCATTCCGCATTTGTCGCAATAAATGATCGGGATCGGCGCGCCCCAATACCGCTGCCTAGAAACCAGCCAATCGCGCAATTTATAATTCGTCACTTTTTTTCCAATGCCTTCTTTTCCCAGCCATTCGGTCATCTTTGTCCGAGCTTGTTTTGATTCAAGTTCTGAATAATTTCCGGAATTTCTTAATTTACCTTCATAAATAAAAACTTTTTTACCATTCAAAACATCTTGGTAATCTTTTTCCTGCTGTTTATAATTTTGCTCCTCTGAAACTTTTTTTGGATCATTCCACTTTGCAAAAAATCCATAACTATCAGGATCTATAACATTATTGACTGGTAGTTTGTTGTTTTTCGCAAACGCAAAATCCCGTTCGTCGTGCGCTGGCACGGCCATCACCGCGCCGGTTCCGTATTGTGCCAAAACATAATCCGCCACAAAGATCGGAACCTCTTCGCCATTAAAAGGATTGATCGCTTTTATTCCTTTGATTTCTTTTCCAGTTTTTTCTTTCGCTTCCATTCGCTGCAAATCAGATTTCTTTTTGGTTTCCTGAATATATTTTTCAATCTCGTCACGGTTGGAGATTTTTTCTTTTAGTTTCGAAACCAAAGAATGTTCGGGAGCCAGCACGACATATGTCACACCAAAAACCGTATCCAGCCGCGTGGTAAAGACTTTTATTTTTTTATCCGATCCGGAAATTGAAAATTCAAATTCCGCCCCTTCTGATTTTCCGATCCAATTTTTTTGCGCATGCTTGATCGATTCCGGCCAGTCCACTTTTTCCAAACCCTCCAAAAGTCCGACAGTATTTCCATTTTTTTCAATAAAATCAGTTATTTTAAAATACCACTGCTCTAAATCTTTCTGCACCACTTCGTTCTTGCAACGCTCACAAACTCCGTCTTCCACTTGTTCATTGGCTAGAACCGTCTGACAGGACGGACACCAATTGACCTTTCCTTTTTTCTTATAAGCCAAGCCGTTTTTATAAAGCAAAATAAAAAACCACTGGGTCCATTTGAAATATTCCGGACTGGAGGAATTTAGTTCTCTGGACCAATCGTAAGAAAAACCCATGCTCTTCATTTGCCTTTTGAAAGTAGCAATCGCTTTGGCTGTTGTTTCTGTCGGATGAACTCCTGTTTTAATCGCAAAATTTTCCGCCGGCAGACCGAAAGCGTCCCAGCCTTGCGGATGAAGCACATTAAAATTATTCATTCGGAAATAACGACTTAGGATGTCAGTGGCTGTATAAGATTCGACATGACCCACATGTAGTCCTTCACCGGACGGATATGGCCACATATCCAAAACATACTTTTTTGGCTTATTAGAGCTATCCTGAGCTGCATACAACTCTGGGTGTTCTGCCCAATATTGCTGCCATTTCGGCTCAATTTTCTTTGGATCGTAATTTTCCATAACTATTGTTATTACCCCTCCACTTTAGCGTACTTTTCTGGTTTTTTCAAGAAAAAAAGGGCCCGGGAAAATACTGCCTCCCGGGC
>JAJYJP010000063.1 GCA_021789395.1 bacterium
CCGATTTTTGCAGAAGCCGGATTTCAGGTAGGCAAAGATTTCCATCTCTCTCATTGTCCGGAACGCGTCAATCCGGGCGACCCGAAATGGAACGTGGGAAACATTCCGAGAGTCGTCGGGTCTTTGGATGAAGAGGGCTTAAAAATGACCAAAGAATTTTATGAAAGCATTGTGGATGCGGAAATCATGCCGATGGAATCGATCCGTGAGGCCGAAGCGGTAAAAATTTTGGAAAATTCTTTCCGCGATGTCAATATTGCCTTTGTCAACGAATTGGCGATGTCGCTCAGCAAGCTCGGTATCGATGTGACCAATGTCATTCGGGGCGCTTCGACCAAGCCGTACGCTTTTATGGCGCATTGGCCAAGTTGCGGCGTGGGCGGACATTGCATTCCGGTCGATCCGTACTACATGATCGAAAAAGGCAAAGAATACGATTTTGATCATAAATTTCTGCAGACTGCCCGCAACATCAACAATCACATGCCGTTTTATACGGTCGAACTGCTCCAGGACCTGTTGAATACTGTCGGCAAAACTATTAAAGGAACCAAAATCGGCGTTTTGGGCGTTTCTTATAAGGCTAACGTCGGCGATCTGCGCGAAAGTCCGGCGCTCATCATAATCGAAGAATTGAAAAACCGCGGCGCGGAAGTCGTAATTTACGATCCTTATGTTTCCAAACTTTCGACTGTTGGAAGCATCGAAGAACTTTTGACCAATACTGAGGCGATAGTTTTAGCGACTAATCACAAAGAACTGGAAGCGATTACCGCCGATGATCTGATCCGCAATGATATTAAAGCCGTCGTGGACGGAAAAAATTGTCTGGACAAAAAGGCTATCCGTTCCCGCGGAATTGCTTATGCTGGCATCGGAAGATGAATTTCTAAAATTTGCCCAAAAAGGAGGTTAAAGGTATAATATCCACAAGGTATTATGCCTTTTAAAATATAAAAACTGCGCTTAGCAGCAAAACAAAAATGTTTACAATTATAAAGGGTATTATCTGGATCGCAGGAATTCTGGCGGTGAGTTATTTTGTCTTGGGCTATTTCGGTTATCAAGTCAATCTGAATTATTTTACGGACAGCAAGGCGCGCTGTGAGCAGGCGGTTTCCGATTGCACCAATAACGTCATCCATAATGGCATTGATACCAAGTGTAATTTCAATTGCGTTGATCCCAGCTTAATCATTAAGAAAAAATAATGAAATTAATTGTAAATCTTCCGGCGTTCAATGAAGAAGAGAAAATCGTTTCGACCATCAAAAGGATCCCGCGTAATGTTGCCGGCGTTGATGAAGTTTTCGTCCAAGTCATTGATGATGGCTCGAAGGATAAAACTGCCGAAAAGGCGCGCGAGGCCGGGGCGGATTTTGTTTTTTCGCACGGGGTAAATCGGGGCATCGGCGTCACTTTTCGGACGGCGGTTGAGAAAGCCTTGGAAAACGGTGCCGATATCATGGTCAATATGGACGCCGACGGCCAGTTCGATCCCAACGACATTTCCAAGCTTATCGCTCCGATCTTGAACTGCGAGGCGGATATGGTGAGCGCTAGCCGCTTCGGTGACAAAAAAGCTAAAGACATGCCGAAAGTCAAATATTATTTGAATTTTATCGGCGCATATGTCATTGGAAAGTTCATGAACCACAAGATCGATGATCTCACGTGCGGTTTTCGAGCGTACAGTCGGGAAACTCTGTTCCGGCTCAATCTCCCAGGAGAATTCACTTACACCCAGGAAACAATCATTGATGCCATTGGGAAAAATTTGAAAATAAAATGGGTTCCAGTCGTTGTCACCTATCACGCCGGCAGAAAATCACGCGTCGTCAAAAGCATCTATTCTTACGTGAAAAGCAGCAGCAAACTTATTTTGAAGGCGGTGCGGGATGTTCGGCCGATGAAATTTTTCGGGGTTCCGGGAGCTACTCTGATTTTCATTTCCTTAATATCTTTTTTGACCTTCCTGGTGTTTTATGTCCAAAGTTTAAAAATTACGCCGTACCGCAACTGGCTTCTTTTTGCCATTGCCACTTTTTTGGTCGGTCTGCAGTTTGTAATTTTTGCTTTTATTGCCGATATGATTAAGTCTAATCGTAAGCTGACGGAAGATCAGACTTATATGATACGCCGGGAAAAATATAAAAAATAGTTAATTTGTGAAAATTTAAAAAAGATGCCCAGGCATCTTTTTCTGTTGAAAAAAACCTCATTTTAAGGTAAGATGAATTTATGAAAATCCTATTTATTTCCCGGGCCTATCCCCCGACCATCGGAGGCATCGAAACTCAGAACTATGAGCTTTCGGTCTGGCTGGCCAAAAATGTGGAAGTCAAGACGCTCGCGAATAAGCGTGGCCGGAAATTCTTGCCGATCTTTGCTCCTTACGCCTTGCTAAAAGCTTTATTCATGATCAATAAATATGATGTCGTATTGCTTGGCGATGGAACTTTGGCGATTGTGGGATGGCTCATAAAGTTGCTGACTAAAAAGCCGGTGGTGTGCGTCATTCACGGCTTGGATATAAATTACGGATCAGCTTCGCTGGGAGTGTGGTACGAGAAGGCGCTGGTCTTTCTCTATCAGTCTTTGTGGGTAAACATTTTCCTGAAGAGTTTGGACAAATTTATCGCAGTCGGCAGTGAAACCGTGCGAGTGGCCCAGCAAAAAGGATTACCGACGGAAAAAATCACTTTTATTCCCAATGGCGTCGATCTCGAAAAGTTTGCCACTCCGCATTCGCGAAAAGAATTGGAAGACATAATGAAAGAAAACTTGGATGGAAAATTTGTCCTGTTAACTTCCGGCCGGCTAGCCAAAAGAAAGGGCGTGGCCTGGTTTATTGCCAACGTTATGCCTAAACTGCCCGAAAACATAATGTATGTTGTGGCTGGTGACGGTCCGGATAAGAAAAATATTTTGAAAGTTGTTTTGGATAACAATCTGGAAGGGCGGGTCAAGTTGCTCGGTTATGTTTCGGACGAGGTGCGCAATGCCTTGTTTGCGACTTGCGATTTATTCATTCAGCCCAACATCAAAGTCGAAGGCGATATGGAAGGATTTGGGATTTCGGTGATCGAAGCGGCGACGAGCAAAATTCCCGTCATCGCTTCCAAGCTGGAAGGCTTAAAAGATGCTATAATAGAAAACCAGGACGGATTTCTGGTTGAGCCATATTCAGTCGAAGGATATGTAAATAAAATAATGGAACTTCTTTCCAAGGAAGGCTTCCGCAAAGAATTCGGAGAGCGGGCCAGGAAATTTGTGGCGGACAATTATAGCTGGGAAAATATCGCGAAAAAATATTTAGAAGAAATAAGAACTGTCGTCCATGCTTAATTTTATCGGCAATCAAATAGTATTTTATCTGACGCTGGGATTCCTGCTTTTTTTACCGGGCTATTTTTTCTTTTTGGCAGTCTTTGGGAATTCCAAAAAATTTTCCAGCATGGAAAAATTTGTCGTTTCGTTCGGTCTGAGCATCATCAACGTGGATTTTATCATGCTTTTTTTGGGACGGTTGTTGCACGTTTCCCTGACGCGCGTTTCTCTCATTGTTAGTGTTCTTGTTTTCAGTTTGATCTGTTACGCAATCTTCCGCTACCACAAGAAGAAAAATGCCGTCGAGGATGTTTCTGTCAATAGGGATTTTAATTTTTCTTCCCGGCAGACCATCCTTATCGTCCTAATTATCTTTTTAGCGATTTTTATCCGGGTGGGTTATTTGAGAAATGCGATCCTTCCCGCAACGACCGATCTGGGACATCACATGTACTGGGCGAAAGTCATCGCGACTTCCGGAAAGATTCCGAATTATGCCCAGCGCAACATTATCGAAGTCAATGGTACTTATGTGATGAGTCAGCCACAAAATATCAGCGATTTCATAATTGGTGAGCATCTGATTTTTGCCGCAACCGGTTTGATTACGGGTTTGAACTTTACTTCTTATTTTCCAGTGACAATACTTTTCATCGTCGACGTGATGAGTTTGTTGGCGCTTTTCATTTTGGCCTTGCGGTTTTTTGAAAATCATCCGCAAGGAAAAAATATCGCTATTATCTCGCTCCTTTTGATCGGTCCGCTTTTCGCACTCGCTCCCCCGCAGGCCAAATACGTCGGCGGCGGCGTAGTGGGAAACGTTATTGGTGACTTGCTTGTCCCGCTGATATTTTATTTCTTTTATCGGTCCCTTAAAGAAAAAGACTTGCGTCATTTGTTTCTTACGTTGTTTCTGGCGATGGGAATTTTTTACACGCATCATTTGTCCGGTTTCGTCTTTCTGCTTTCGTTGGTAATAATTATTCCCCTTATTCTTCTGATGCACATAAAAGAGCTTGGGTCATTTATGAAAAGTTGGTCGCGGATGATTTTTTCTCCGCTTATACTTTCTTTTTTTGCCTTCGTGGCTTTCTTTATGTTTTTCGTCTACACTCCGACTTATCTCACGAATAACGCTGTGGATACGGTGGTCGGAGCGGCCAACAAGGTTGACCACGTCGGACTGACTTTTTCTCAGTTTAAATTCGCGGTGGGAGAACCGCGCGATATTTTGGGAATCGTCGGCATTTTATTTTTTTTCTTATTTGTCTTCCAGATTTATAAAAAGAAAAGTTACCAGTTCGCGCTTCTGCT
>JAJYJP010000064.1 GCA_021789395.1 bacterium
GGGTCAAGGCTGAAGCAAAGCTATAGCGTAAAGTATGGCGGCTTTTGTGGATATACGCGTCGGGAAATTGTTCTTCAAACTTTTCCAGAAACAGCCGGCGGCTTTTTTCTAAAAATTCTTTGCGCGGTACCAGAAGGGATCTTAACCCGTGTTTCCTAAAAAGACGATTGAATAAAAAGTTTAAATTTTTTTTCCAATTATCCATTGATTATTTCCCTAAGTTTATTATTAATGCGATGGATGATGACCCGGAGAGAGCCCTCGGTTTTTCCCACCAGCTTGCTTATGTCTTTGTAAGAAAGGTCGGAAACATAACGGAGCGTGAAAATTTCCTGATCTTCCGGGCTGAAATTTTTTATAGCGCTTAAAATTTCTTTGGCTTCAATTCTAGCTTTCAAATTATTGTTTTCGTCCGGAATATTCTTTGTTTCTTCTAAAAAATCCGATAATGGGACAGTTTTTTTCTCGCGGTAATAATCAATAAGACTGTTTCGCGCAATCTGCCAGAGCCAAGTGCTGAAGTTCCCGGATTTTTTGTCGAAGGTTTCGATCTTTCTGACAACTTTGAAAAAAATATCCTGAGTCAGGTCTTCGGCCATTTCGCGGTTGGCAAGGCGGGACAGCAGGAAGCGGAAAACCTGCGGACTAAAATTATTAAAAATTTCCTCAGCCGCTCCTTTGTCGCCCTTTTTCATTTTTTCGGCCAAGGCGTTGAGGCGGCGGTTTTGGATCGGATTAGTCATAAAATATTACGAATTTATCGACACAGTCGTTACTATTTGAAAATTGTACCACAGGCAGGGGAAAGAGGATAGGGCGGCGGAAGAATTTGTGTTAAACTTAAACTATGGCGGAAAAAAAACAAAAGCTGACGGCAATTTTCGATTTTGACGGCACGGTGACCGAAATTCTTGGCTATGGTCTGGATATTGTCAATCAGTTGGCGGACGAATTCGGTTTCCGGGAAGTCCGCCGGGAGGAAATTGAAAAGTTGCGCGATTTGAAAATTCGGGAACTGGCCAAAAAATTCGGAATCTCGGCGCTCACGATCCCTCTTATTGCCAGGCGGGCCCATCGGTTAGTGAAGGAAAATATGGGAAAATTAACTTTAATGCCCGGCATGAAGGAAACCTTGGAGCAATTGCACGAAGAAGGATATGTCTTGGGCATTCTTACTTCCAATTCTAAAGAGAACGTGGAAGAATTTTTGGAAAGGAATAAACTGGAAGTTTTTGATTTTATCTATTCATCCGGCAGCATTTTTGGTAAGGCGGGGAAAATGAGAAAGCTTTTGCTGGCCCATGGCCTTTCTCCGGACGATATTGTTTACGTGGGAGATGAGATCCGGGACATCGAAGCAGCCAGAAAATCCGGCGTGCGGATCATTTCCGTAACCTGGGGATTCAACAGTGAAAAATCTTTGCGTGCCCAAAATCCTGATTTTGTGGTTTCCAAACCGAAAGAATTGGTTACGGTTTTGGAAAAGTTGAATTAAAGGCGCGCGGTACAAACGGGGACAAATCCGCTTTTATTTTTTGTGTGTTACAATAGAAAATGTTTTGTAATTAATTTTTTAAACTAAACACTATGCAAGACTTGCAACAAGTTTTTGACGAAATCAGGGAGGCTAAAAAAGAAATGAAAGAAATCCGGGCGCAGTATAAAGATGCTCTGACTCAAACGGACAAACATCAAGAGACGGCGGATAAGATCAAAGAATTGCGCGACGAGAAAAAAAGCATTGAGGCTCGGGTCCAGCAACAGATGGGGCGGGCGTACGAACGGTTGGAAGATCTGAAAAAAGAAGTGGCAGGCAAGGAAGAACTGCTTAATGATATTGCGATGACGACTTTGATGGACGGAAAGACAGTGGAGGTGACGGACGAATTTCAGAACCATTATGAGCCGGTCTATGTCGTGAAATTTAAAAAAACCAATATCATCCAAAAGGAAGGGGAATAAGTTTGATATTTTTGTCTTAATTTTGTCAATATTGCCTAGATTGAAATCTGTGCTATATTTGGAAAAGTTATTCTATGTTCTTAAAATAAAACATCAGGGAAGGGGGTGATTTTTTGGCTAGGATTTTACGGTTCAAGGAGGAAGAAGAGGCTCTATTCAATATGTCTAGAAAAAGTGTCGTTAAGGTTGATGAGGTCATTCACGATTTGATCCGCTCCGGCGTTGAGGATAAGTTTTCAATGATCCTCAAAAGAATTACAAAAACCAAATTTCTTCGAGTGCTCAAAAAGTTTTCCGATAAGAAGTTGTGGCCAACTTCTTATTTCTTGAATTTCCAAAAAGACATCATTTTGTTCATGGATGTCCAAGACATCAAAAGCGACTGGTTAAAAGCGGACATGGCAATCGCACAAGTTTCATTTTTTTTTCCGATCGAATCAAATACGCCGGGGATGGTAGATAAATTTCTAAAAAAAATTTTTCAAGACTTGAGGTTGGGAGAAGTGGAAATTAAAAACGGGTGGAATATTGAAGTCGAGATAGATTTAAAAAAAACAAGAATCTACCAATTTGCGGATATTCAAAGCGGATTGGGGCGGAAGATTTTTGTTTCAGAGGAAACGCTCCGCAAACGTAAAATACTTATGGATGTCAATTAGGGCCTTTTCCTGTTGCAAGCAATAAACGGGAAAAGGCCTTTTCATTTTTGAGATTTTGTTGACAACGTGTCCAGAATTATGTATATTCAATAAGTAGATTAATTCTGCCAAGGGGCAGTTTTTTTATTCAAATTTATTAACCTCACCTTTAATTCCTCTCCTTAGAAAGGCGAGGAAGAACGCGGAAGGACTATTTATATGGAAATACGAAACATTGCAATCATCGCGCACGTGGACCACGGCAAGACGACCTTGACCGACGCTTTGATGCGCCAGACCGGGATGGTCACGGAAGAAGGGATCAGTATGGATTCCAACACCTTGGAGAAAGAAAGGGGAATTACTATTTATTCCAAGAACGCCTCTTTGTTTTACAAGGACACTAAAATTAACATCGTGGACACGCCGGGCCACGCCGATTTCGGCTCGGAAGTCGAGCGCGTTTTGCGTTCGATCGACTCGGTAGTTTTGGTGGTGGACGCGCAGGAAGGGCCGATGCCGCAAACCAGATTTGTCTTGAAAAAATCATTGGAGCTGGGTTTGAAGCCGATCGTAGTGATCAATAAGATCGACAAACCGGCCGCGCAACCGGATGTTGTCCAGGAAGAAGTGTTCGAACTGTTTTTGGATTTAGGAGCGAGCGATGAGCAACTGGATTTTCCGGTCGTTTACGCGATCGGTCGGGAAGGCATTGCCAAACTGCATATGGAAGACGAGGGTAAAGATCTGACACCGCTTTTGGAAACGATTTTAGCCAAAGTGCATCCGGCCAACGCTGATGTGAACGCTCCGGTGCGGGTGCAGTCTTTTAATTTAGGTTACGATAATTTTTTGGGCCGTCTGGCGATTGGAAGAATCTACGAGGGCAAAATCAAAGTGAACGATAATGTCGTAATCAAAAAGCCGACCGGTGAAACGCGAACGGGCAGAATCACCAAGCTTTATACTTTTGAAGGCCTATCCCGCAAAGAAGTCACGGAAGCCGAAGCGGGGGACATCGCGATGTTAGCCGGCTTGCCGGACATTTTCATCGGTGAAACGATCTGCGCTTCGGCCGATCAGGAAGCATTGCCGGCTATTTCCATCGACGAACCAACCATCTCCTTGAATTTTCTAGTCAACGATTCGCCGTTCGCGGGACGCGAAGGAAAATTCGTGACCAACAAACAGTTGCGCGAACGATTGGAGAAAGAATTGGAAATCAACGTCGGGCTGAGGATTGATTTCGAAGGCGATCACTACAAAGTCTACGGCCGCGGAGAATTGCACATTGCCATCCTTTTGGAAAATATGCGCCGCGAAGGTTATGAATTGCAGGTGTCACAACCGCAAGTCATCATCAAAGATATTGACGGCGTGAAATCGGAACCGTTTGAAGAAGTGACGATCGACGTGCCGGACGTTTCGGCCGGAACGATTATTGAAAAAATGGGACGGCGCAAGGGAACGATGACCAATATGAAACAATTAAACGGTCAGACCAGAATGATTTTTGAAATTCCGACTCGCGGACTTTTGGGCTATCGCGGAGAATTCGTGATCGACACCAAAGGCGAGGGAATCATGTCTTCGCGCGTGATCGGCTTCCAACCGTACGCCGGCGAGATCCAGAAGCGTGACGTCGGTTCGATGATCTCAATGGCGACCGGCAAAGCCTTGGGATTTTCCCTGGCTAATTTGCAGGAACGCGGCACATTATACATCGGGCCGAGTACGGAGGTGTATGAAGGGATGGTTGTCGGCAATGCTTCCAAAGGTTTGGACATGGCGGTCAATCCGATCAAGGGTAAACAGCTGACCAATATGCGCGCGTCCGGATCGGATGATGCCATCCAATTGACGCCGGCTTGGGAATTGTCAATTGAGCGCGGATTGGAAATTATGGCGGAAGACGAATATTTGGAAATTACGCCCAAGAGCGTCCGGCTCAGAAAACAATATCTGACGGAGGTCGAAAGAA
>JAJYJP010000065.1 GCA_021789395.1 bacterium
AATCAGTCTTGCTATCTTTTTAAAATTATCTTTTCCAAACTTTATTCCAAAACCGCCTTGATCCGCCGCACGCCAGCCGAAGAAGCTTCTTCCTTCTTGATCTTGAAGTAGCCAAGTTCACCGGTATTGCCAGCATGCGGACCGCCGCAGATCTCTTTGGAAAATTCGCCGGCCGAATAGACTTTCACCTTTTCGCCATATTTCGATTCAAAAACTCCCAACGCGCCTTTTTCTTTAGCTTCCACTACCGTCATTTCCTCGCAGACGACCGGAATATTTTCGCGGATTTTTTCATTGACCAATTCTTCCGCTTTCTGGATCTGTTCCGGCGTCATTTTTTCGTGGTGGGAAAAATCGAAACGCAACCGCTCCGGCGTGATGTTCGATCCTTTCTGATAGACATGCGGCCCCAAAATTTCGCGCAAGGCCGCTTGCAAAAGATGCGTCGCCGTGTGCAGTCTGGCTGTCTGTTCGTCCTGCGATTGTAGTCCGCCCTTGAAAGCTCCGGCTGAAGCGGTGCGGGAAAGCTCCTGGTGTTTTTGCAATTCTTCTTGAAAACCTTTTTCATCGACTTGCAGTCCTTTTTCATCCGCCAGTTCTTTCGTTATTTCAAACGGAAAGCCGTACGTCTGGTACAGATCAAAAGCTTCTTTGCCGGAAATATTTTTTGCGGCAATTTTATTGAATTCTTTCAATCCTTTTTCCAAAGTTTCTCGAAATTTATTTTCCTCTTTTTCCAGTTCTGCAAAAATTTTATTCTTATTATTTTCCAACTCTTGATAGAAATCTTTATAAATCCTAACAACCGCTTCGGAAATATTTTTCGTAAAATTATTTTCCACGCCCAGCTGCTTTCCATGGCGGATCGCCCGCCGGATAATTCGTCGCAAGACGTAGCCTCTTTGGACATTGGAAGGTTCCACGCCGTCGGCAATCATGAAAGTCGAAGCCTTAATGTGATCGGCGATGATTCGGAATGATTTCTCGTTACCCTCATAATCCTTTCCGGAAATTTCTGAGATTTTCGCAAAGAGCTGTTGGAAAAGCTCCGTCTCAAAAACATTCTCTTTGCCATTCAAAACCGCCAGTGTCCTTTCCACGCCCATGCCGGTGTCAACATTCTGTTGGGCCAATTTTTCCACCGATCCATCCGCTTTCTTTTCGAATTCCATAAAAACATCGTTCCAAATCTCGATCAGTCGGAAACTATCTACTAGATCGGAAAACTTTTGTCCGTCGATTTTACCTTCGACTGGCCGCGTGTCATAAAACATTTCCGTATCACCCCCGCACGGACCGGTCGCCCCGGCGATCCAGAAATTATCGTCGCTTCCCAACGGAATGATGCGGATATTGTCTTTGATGATCCCATCTTTGCCGGCCACACTGACTTCCATCCCCGCCTTGGCGAAAGTTTCTTTCCAGATCTTGATCGCTTCTTCGTCACGCGGAATATTATCCTCACCCTCAAAGACCGTCACATAAATTCTCTGGGGGTCCAATCCCAGCCACTCTTTGCCAGTCAAAAATTCAAAGCTCCAGACGATTGCTTCTTTTTTGAAATAGTCGCCAAAGCTCCAATTGCCCAGCATCTCGAAAAAAGTATTGTGCCGGTTGTCACCCACGTCATCGATGTCTCCGGTGCGCACGCATTTCTGCACGTTGGCCACGCGCGTACCGCCCGGATGTTTTTCGCCCAAAAGGTAAGGCACCAGCGGATGCATGCCGGCCGTCGTGAAAAGCACCGAAGCGTCGGTCTCGCGCGGCACCAAAGAAGCCGAAGGGATGATGGCGTGCCCTTTCGACTCAAAAAATTTCAAAAATTTTTCCCGAAGTTCTTGCGCTGTCATTAATGTGCATTCTTAAGGCTTTTTTCGATAGACCTATAATCATCATCTTTGAGATGATAAGAAAATTCGCTGCGTAATTTCGATAATGCCGCCGCATAATCTATTTTCTTATTATCGAAACTGCGCTCTATGTCTCGGATCCTATCTTTTTGAAAACTGGTCAAAGAAATTCCTCTTTGATTGACGATATTTTCCACTATTGATTTCAAATGTGAGACCATAAATTTATTTAAAAAAATTATACGACCAGACTCAATTTCTTCCTTAAATTTTTAAGCTCCGTATCGGACACGATGATTTCTTGCTCCAGCCGGGCAAGCCTTGTCCTTTTCTCCAAGATGCTTGCCTGAATCTGGTCATCTTTCCGTTTCAGATCGCGCATCTCGGATTCGATCTGGACTTTTTCATTGAGCCTTTTTTTATAATCCGCCTCTTGCATTATAATCTGCCGCTGAATTTCATTTTTTTGTCGGACTTTGTCCTGGGCGTTTTGGTTTTGGTTAGAATTGGTATACATGTGGATCTTTTTATGGATGAAAAAAGAAAGCTACTGCCATTATGGCATAAGCCACGATCAACTGCAATCCTTCCAGCCAATTGCTTTCACCATCTTCTACTACCAAATTGGCGATCAGAACCGACAAGACAATTGCTACCAATTCGAAACTGTTAAAAACCAAACTCATCGGATGAGATAGTAAACTGGCCAAAACCAAAATCGGTGCCACAAACATCACGATTTGCGTTCCCGATCCGATTGAAATCTGAAGAGCAAGGTCCATCCGGTTTTTTAGCGCCATAATGATAGCCGACGTATGTTCTGCCGCGTTGCCAATGATCGCCACAAAAATCACACCGATGAAGAGTTGCGTCCATCCGAAAACGGCTACGATCGGCTCAATCGAACCGACCAAAATTTCGCTCATCCAAGCCACTGCCAGTATAGCAATTAAAAGTATAAAAATAGTTTTCTTTTTACTCCATCTGGCTTCATAGTCGCCCACTTCTTCCGTATAGAGATGCTTATGGGTAAACAGCATGAACCAAAGATTTCCCAAATAGACGATGATCATAAATATGGAAACGAAGATGCTCAGTTTATCGACAATGGCAAAACCGACACTCGGCGCTGTCAGCGTGAAGATAGCCGGCATCACCAACGCCGCTACCGCCAAAAGAAGCATTGACGAGCTAGCCATAGCGGCCGTTTTGTTGAATTCTTGTTTTTTAAATTTCCATCCGCCCACAAACATCGCCGTTCCCAAAACCAACAAAAGGTTGCCAATGATCGAACCGGTGATCGACGCCTTGACCACTTCAACCAATCCGCTCCGGAGCGCAAAAATTCCAATCAGAAGTTCCGTGGCATTGCCGAACGTGGCATTGAGAAATCCACCCAGGGCTGGGCCGACATAAGTCGCCAGAACCTCCGTCGCCTCGCCGATGAATTTCGCCAACGGAACAATTGCCAGCGCCGCTAGAAAGAAAACGACGAGCGGCGAAACATGCGCGTATTCCGCAATGATCGTGATCGGCACGAAGGCCAAGAGCCAGAGAAATAGTTTGTCCATATATTTAATGAAATTAGATCCTCTCGATATTCATCTTCTGGACGTTGGACCTCTGGGTCAGTTCGCTCTGAATCGTCAGGGCCAGATCGCGATCGATGGCAGGCAAGACTTCGTCGTTCGAGTTCGATTTTCTGTCGCTCTCCAGCTCGGTGTCGATCGTCATCTCAATGGTGATCCGACTGACCCCGAACATCTGATAGATCAAAGATTCTTTGACGTCGACCGCTTCGATCCGGCGATATGGAATGGAAATATATTCAGCCGTCAAAACGCCGCGCCTTATCCTAAAAGTATCAGCATCCAGCATGAATTGGAATCTCGAATATTCGATCCAAGCTATCAGAAACCCGACGATAGCCGCAAGCAGGAATAAGGCAAAACCTGTCAGAATCAAATCGGTAAAAATAAAGCTGTAGGGCGCGATGAAATACATGCCGCTCGTCAGGTTCTGCACGACGATGACGACGATCGTCGCCAGCAAAAAGAGCAAACTTATTCCGATATGGTCAAAAATGAAAAACAAAAAAGTCTTCGGCCCTAATTTTTGATAAGCATTGTTTTGATTTTGCCCGTTTGGAGAAATATTTTGATCCATCCCCAATCCCTGGCTCTGTTGATTGTCCATATTTTTTATTTATCTCAATTATTCCCCCAGCAAAAGCCTGGCCGCCGCCCGTTGGATGTTAGTCAGGCTGCCGCCGATCACATCTTCATTGTTGTCTTCGATCCGGATCTTGTGGCCCGAATCGGAAAGATAGATGTAGTCTCCTTCGATGTGCGCCACTTTATGCCCTTCGCGGTCATACACATGGTCGCTGGAATAATAGCCCGCCTTTCTTCCGGCGTGATCGATGATGTGTTCATCTTCGACGAATCCGATTTCGACACCGCCTCTGAAAAGTTTGTGTCCTTCGACTTTGATCATAATTTTGTTTTAATGAATTAAATTTTATTTTATCCTTCCTCCGCCCAAGAGTTCGCCGTCTCTCGTGAAGAACACCGCCGACTGGCCGGGCGAGACTTGCTTTTGCGGTTCAGCGAATTCAACTATATAAGAATTTTTCTTCCCTTTTGGGTTTGCTTTTATTATAGCAGAAATTGACGGGTGGCGGTA
>JAJYJP010000066.1 GCA_021789395.1 bacterium
TGGAGAAAAAAGATCTTCTGAAACGCGACCGGGCGAAGAAAATATTTTTAGTGGAAAATAATAATTATGCCAATCTGGGTAACATTTTTTCCATCCCGATGTATGGCTTGGCTTCCTGCGGCGAGGCGCTGGCCTACGCCGATGGTAACGTGGACGGCTATCTCCAAATCTCTAAAAGTCTTTTTCGCAAAGAAGACCCGGCCCAGCTTTTCGCGGTAAAGGCGTTGGGAGATTCTATGGATAAGGAAGAAATCAATGATGGAGATTACGCGGTGTTTGAAAAAAAAGAAAATGATTTTGACTTCGAAGGAAAAATTGTCGTGGCGGTCATTAATGGAATGGCAACGATTAAACGCTACAAAAAACTGCCGCACGGCATCATTGGTCTTTTTCCAAACTCGACCAACAAAATTCATCAGCCGATTTATTTGGACGAGTCGGACTCAATTCTGATTGCCGGAGTCTTTCGCAAAGTTCTGCCGGTGGCGTATGTGAGTTTGTAAATTAAAAACTTCGAATGTAATGTAGATCGAGGTGTGGATAACTCAGCTTCGCTTTAAAAATCCTTAGCAAAACTAAGGATTTTTTAAACCCTTGGCGTATTTTTCGGTTGTGGTATAATAAACTTACATTACACAAGATATAGTATAAAATTAATTTATGAATTGTCCTTTTTGTCATCATAGCGAAACCAAAGTGGTCGATTCGCGCGACAATAACGAAGGAAAAATTACGCGCCGGAGGCGCGAGTGCGAGAAATGTCACGCTCGCTTCAGTACCTATGAAGAAGTGGAGCTCCTGAGGCTGTCAGTTTTGAAGAAAAACGGAGGACGGGTCGACTACGACAAATCTAAAATTGAGAACGGGATCCGGAGAGCTTTGGTGAAGCGTCCGATTTCGGAAGAAAGGATTTCCAAATTGATCGGGGACGTCGAGTACGCAATCCATAGCTTGGAAAAGCCGGAAATAACGACGCGGGAAATAGGCAAAATAGTGCTGAAGAAACTGAAAGATTTGGACGAAGTGGCGTATGTGCGGTTTGCCAGCGTCTATAAGTCGTTCGGAAGTATCGAAAGTTTCAAAAAAGAACTGGATATGCTGGATAAATAAACAATAATAATTTTTTTAAATATAAATAATTAATCAAACGTATGCCGAGCAAAAACAAAAAGAAAAAAATAGGGGAAAAGAAAGGGGGAAAGGGGACAGTGAAAAAAACTGCTGCGAAAAAAGCGGTCAAAGCCAAGAAAGTTGAACCGGCGAGCAACGTGACCAAAGTTGTTAAAAGAAGCGGCAAGGTCGTGACCTTTGAACAAGGAAAGATCGCGAAAGCTGTAGCCAAAGCTTTTGCCGCGACTGGAGAAGGAAGCATGGAAGATGCCAAAAGAGTCAGCGAGAAGGTAGCCAAACTTTTAAATAAAAATTATAAAAAAGGATATATTCCGGAAATCGAAGAGATCCAAGATTTGGTAGAGAGGGTTTTGATGATTTTGGATTTTGAAGAAACGGCCAAATCCTACATTCTTTACCGTGAACAGCACAGAAAGATTCGCGAAACGGAAGAAACTTTGAACGAAGCGGTTGATTTGGTCGACAAATATCTTCAGGAGATTGACTGGAAAGTGAAAGAAAATGCCAATATGGCCTATTCTCTTCAAGGACTTAACAATTACATTTCTTCCATTGTCAGTTCCAAATATTGGATGAACCGCGTGTATGCAAAAGAAATTCGGGAAGCGCATGAAGAGGGAGATTTCCATATTCATGACGCACAGCTCATTGCCGCCTATTGTTGCGGTTGGGACCTGCAAGACCTAATCCGGCGCGGATTTACCGGAGTGCAGGGAAAAGTAGCCTGCAAACCGGCCAAGCACCTGGGATCCATTTTGGGCCAGATGGTGAATTTCATCTATACTTTGCAAGGCGAAGCGGCCGGAGCGATGGCGTTTTCTAACTTTGATACGTTGCTGGCGCCGTTTGTCCGCTATGACAAACTGACTTACGAACAGGTAAAACAAGAAATCCAATCATTCGTCTTCAATATGAATGTATCGACGCGCGTGGGATTCCAGACTCCATTTTCCAATATCACTCTGGATATCGTGGCGCCGAAAACTCTGGCCAAAGAAGCGGTAATTATCGGAGGCGTGCCGCAGAAAGAGACTTACGGTGAATTTCAAGAAGAGATGAATATGATCAACCGGGCTTTTGCAGAAGTGATGACGGAAGGCGATGCTAGCGGAAGAATCTTTACATTTCCGATTCCAACTTACAACATCGATAAAAATTTCGACTGGTCCGATAATCGGTTTGACGCCATTTGGGAAATGACTGCCAAATACGGCATTCCGTACTTTGCTAATTTTGTAAATTCCGACATGGATCCGGAAGACGCACGTTCGATGTGTTGTCGGTTGCGGTTGGACAATCGCGAGCTGCACAAGCGCGGAGGCGGTCTCTTTGGAGCTAATCCTCTGACCGGTTCGATCGGAGTGGTGACGATCAATTTGCCGCGGTTAGGACACACTTCCAAAAACAAAACCGAATTTTATAAAAAATTAAACGGTCTGATGGATCTTGCTAAACAAAGCCTGGAAACTAAAAGGAAACTGATTGAAAATCTGACCGAAAAAGGGCTGTATCCATACACGAAGTTTTATCTTGATTCGATCAAAATGCGCCGCGGAACTTATTGGGGAAATCACTTCTCGACAATCGGGCTGATCGGCATGAACGAAGCAGTCGTTGAACTTATCGGAAAGGACATCACCACCAAAGAAGGGCAAAAGTTGGCCGAAGAAATTCTGGTTCACATGCGGGAAAGGATCGTCGGTTACCAGAAAGAAACCGGTAATCTCTATAATCTGGAGGCGACGCCCGGCGAGGGAACTTCTTATCGGTTAGCTCGACTTGACCGCAAGAGATTTCCGGAAATAACTTTTGGCAATGCGAAGGCAATCAAAGAAAACGAAGCGGAACCATACTACACCAACTCGTCCCAATTGCCGGTCCACTTTACGGAAGATCTTTTTGAAGCGTTGGATCTGCAAGATAATCTGCAGACTAAATATACCGGCGGAACAGTGCTTCACGGATTTTTGGGCGAACGTTTGTGGGATATTGAGACGACTAAAAATCTGGTGAGAAAGATTGCGGAAAATTACCGTTTGCCTTATTTCACTCTCACTCCGACTTTCAGCATCTGTCCGGTGCATGGCTATCTGGCCGGAGAACACGAGACTTGCCCGAAATGCGTAGTGGAACAGAAAACAGAAGTCTATTCCCGCGTCGTCGGCTATATCCGTCCGGTAACCCAATGGAACAAAGGCAAACAATCAGAATTTGCTGACCGGAGAGAATTCAAGGTTTCGGGCCAAAAATCAAAAACCAAGAAAAAACCGGAAAGCAGAAAGAAATAATAAAAAGAAAAGATGGCGGGGCGACTTGGTTTTTAAACTGAGTCGCCCTGATTTAAAAAATAAAAATTAATTATGATACTGGGAGGCATACAAAAACTTACGCTCATTGATTATCCGGGAAAAATTGCGGCGACCGTTTTTACGCTCGGCTGTAGTTTTCGCTGTCCATTCTGCCATAATCCGGAGCTGGTAAACCTGCGCTTGGCGCACGACGAACGGTCGGAAAAGGAATTTTTCGATTTCCTGAAGACCAGGAAGGGAAAACTGGAAGGCGTCTGCATTACTGGCGGCGAACCGACCATTCAGCCGGACATTATTGATTTTATTAAAAAAATAAAAAAGCAAGGTTTGCTGGTAAAATTAGACAGCAACGGCACGCGGCCGGACGTTTTGAAGAAGCTGATCGATGCCAAGCTGGTCGATTACATCGCGATGGACATCAAGAATCGGCCGGAAAAATATCTTCAGACGGTCGGTCTGGATGAAAAGAAGCATGCGCCCTTGCTGGATCGTGTCAAACTGAGCGTCGATCTAATTATGAAGAGCGGCATCCCGTACGAATTCCGGACGACGGTCGTGCCGGGAATTCATATGGAAGAAGATTTTGGCGAAATCGCGAAGTGGATCAAGGGGGCGGAAGCGTATTATCTGCAAGAATACCGCGAAGGTAAAATTTTAGACGACAAGCTTAAAAAAGAAACCAAAGACAAATCTTTGGATTTGGAAAAGATCAAAAATAAGATCGGTACTAATTTTAAAAAAATTGGAATCAGAAAGAATAATTGAAATATGAGAATTTATGTCAAAGTAATACCAAGATCATCGCGAAATGAGG
>JAJYJP010000067.1 GCA_021789395.1 bacterium
GAAACATACCGTGAAAGAGCTTATCGGGATAATTCCCGAAAAGCTTTGGGGCTGCAAAAGCAACCTTAAACTATATTTTCCTCCGCCCCACATCAATCAAGGCGGGAAAATTATTTACAGAAAGGATTTATTGTTCTATGACGGCCTAAAAATAGGCGACTCTTGCATGATAACAGATCCTCGTGTTTTGAATCTATCGTTCAGTGACCTGCAGGAGAAACTGGTAAAGTCACGCCACACCATAATCGGCTTTTTCGAGGTCGAAGGGCAGATAGCCAATGGAACAAAAGTCACGCAGGTCTTTTGTGCAACTGGCTACGAATGCATAAAGAATAGCACAGGGATGAAGCCTTACAACGTATGTTTGCATTCGTCAGTTAAGCACACAAAAGGAGGACGAAAAATAAAAGAAAACGTTTTGCTTTTCCCGGTTGAAATTTTTGAAAAGGTTTACAAAACATCCGAACAGCCAGAATAATAGAAAACGACCAAAAAAACGCAATAGGACGGATCCACCAATCCGTCCTTATTTTTTAAACTTTTTGAGCAAACAAAGACGGAACTCCCTTGTAAGAACAAGAGTTCCGTTTTGATAAATTTACACAAGCTCTTTTTGTTTTTGGCTATTGCCCCTCCTTTCTTTCAGTTCGTTTAATATCTTATCAAGAATGTCATTGTCATCAGAAAATCTTTCCGCCAACTTCCAGAGCTCTTCCTCCCAGAGCTCGCTTTTTAATTTCTTCCAGGAAAAAATCAATCTTAGCCTAGACAGTTCCCGTACTAAACAGACCTTGTCCTGATAGAAATTTCCAATAATCGCATCCTCTCCATATTTTTTTGCCAGATATTTCTCAGCCAATACCCAGGCCACCCCATCAGCCTCAAGGTCTCCAGCTGCCCGAAATATTTTTATCAGCCTGTGATTAACACCCTTAAGGTACTGTCCCCTTTTCATTACATTGAAACCGATCTCAGCAATATAAAGTTCCATAGGAAAACCCCCTTTTTAATGTAATGATGGTAAGAATATTTCAATTCTACAAACAAATTACCAAAATAGTCAAATGGTCACCGCGGATCGATATGGATCGTGCAAGATTGGCAGGTCGTACGCTCAAGCACCTTGGCCTCCACCTTTTTGCTGATCGCGTGCGCCTCATCTACGGAAATATTTTTCGGCACTTCGATATGAAAAGACGCATTGACCATATCCGGACCAATGTATTCCGCCTTAAGATCATGAAAACCGTGCACGCCTCGGACCGAAAGCGCCAGATTTTCCAGATGTTTGGCGAATTGCCGACCGGGAGATTTTCCCAGAAGCAGCCGAGAATTTTCGATAAACAGTTTGACGGCATTGGCCACGATCACCGTCGCCACCACGATTGTCGCGATCGGATCAGCAATCGGATGTCCCCACATTATGAACAATGTTCCAAGAAGCGCCGCCACAAGACCCAGTTCATCATTAAATAATTCCGAAAGCTGCGCTTTGGAAACTGCACCTTTCTTTTTGTGTTTCATCAAAGAAATGAGCGGCGCCGCTGAAATCATCATCGAGACAACAAGAATGAGAACAGCCCAATCCAGATTTTGATAAATTGCATGACTTGGATTTACGATATGATAAAAAGCTTCTTTGTATAACTCAAAACCGGTAAAAAACACAAACAAAATCGCCGCCACCAACGCCGCGATATTTTGCGCGCGGCCGTAACCGAACATATAATCTTCGTCGGCCTTGCGCTTAGACCAAATATAAGCGATGAGCAAAAAAACAGAGATGAGAATATCGCTCAGCGTGTGGAGCGATTCAGCCAAAAGCGCGACAACGCCCGTGGCGAGATAGGCGGAAATTTTCAATCCAAAAACCAGAATGTAAGATATGACGACCAATTTTAAATTGCCTATTTCCCGGTTTTTTGTTTTTTGGTTTTCCATTTTGTTTTTGCCCGGCGAGAAAAAATTTACATCGTTTTATAGATCACCTCGTTCACGCTTTTTCTCACGCGCGGGCGCGGCTCGCCGGCCGGATAGCCCATCGGAATGATGCAGATCGGCCGCAGTTCTTCCGGTAGATCAAAACTTTTTTTGAGCGCTTCTTCGTCAAAGCCGCCCATCCAGACGGAAGCCAGTCCTTGCGAAGTGATGACTAGCTGCAGATAGGCCGCAAAAATGGTAGCGTCTTGGACGGCATAAAGATTCTTGCCGCGGTCTTCGTATTTAGCAGCCGACTCCTTTCCGTTGCCGCAAACAATGAAAGAAACCGGCGCAGTCATAAGCGGATCCTGGCCGACTGTTTCATGCAATTTTTTTCGATTTCCGGCGCTACGCACAACAACTACTGTGTAAGCTTGGATGTTTCCGGCTGACGGCGCCAACTCCGCCAATTCGATGATTTCCCGGATAGTTTCTTCCGGAATTTCTTTCGAATCGAAATTTCTGATCGCGTGGCGATTTTGCAAGACTTCTTGGAATTCCATATGGTTTTAGAATTATTTATTATTATTTAATTTTATCCTTGTTTGCCTTTTTTAAAAATTCGGCGGTTTTCTTGGTGATGTGATGAAGGCTGCCACCAAAATTCCGATCCCAGATTCGCAAAGTCTTGGGCACTTTGACCTCTTTGTCTTTCTTAAGATTATACATCCGCTCTTCCTTTTTTTTCATTTTCAAAAATTGCCGGCTGACAATCGGTTCACCGGACTCATCGAACGATTTTTCGGCCTTCGGTTTGCGCCGCAACATCCTGTCACCTTTTGCAATCACTGCTCCGACCTTTTTTTTAAAATGTTTTTTCATTTTTGAAATTTGACGTGTTTTTAAGATTATTCCCGCTAAAAACCACGGGCATTGCCGCGGACTGATTTATCATACCACAAAATAAAGCAAGGCTCTAATCCTTAAAATCATGCGCTCACCTCTTTTTATAAATTCCCGACAATAATGCGTGCTCGATGATGTGAGATTGCATCGCTTTCTGCACTTCTTTATTGGTGGCATCATGCGCAAGTTTCAGTTTAGCGTCCAAGGCAAAGATTTTGAACTGATACCGATGGACGATGCCCCAAGGCGGACAAGGGCCGCGGTAGCCGGGCACAAAAAAATCATTCCGAGTTTCTCGCGCGCCGTCTGGAATTTCTCCCGGCGCAATTTTTTTGAATCGCGGATCAATATTCCACACCAGCCAGTGAATCCAATCGCGCGACGGCACCTCCGGAGAATCCACGACCAAGACCAAACTTTCGGCATCTTTCGAAATTCCGGAAAACTCCAGTGGCGGATTGATGTTTTCTCCGTCGCAAGTGTAACGCGAAGGGATGAACTGGCCGTTATCAAAAGCCGGACTTTTAATTTTGATCGTCATATGTAAAATTATTTCAATCTTTTTTCCACCGCTCCCCAATCTATATTTTTCATGAATGCGTCAATGTAGCTCCCCTTATCCTTCCCGTAATCCGAAACAAACGCGTGTTCGAAAACATCCATCACCAGAAGCGGATTGAATCCGGCCGGATGACCGGCATCGTGCTCATTGATCCAGGAATTGATCAAATTGCCGGTCTGCGTATCCTGATACGTGACGACCCAGCCGATCCCCCGCATCTTTCCGGTCGCCACAAAATCCTCTTTCCACTCTTCAAAACTCCCGAATATTCGGTCCATTGCCCGACAAACCATACCGCCTTTGTCAAACCGGCCGTCGCCGCCCAAATTTTCAAAATACAACTCATGCAGGACCGCGCCGTTCAATTCCCAGCCCAACCTTCTTTTGACTTCCGCATACTCCGAAGATTCTTTGTCCAGCGTTCGCAACAGTTCCATATTTTTATTCGTATTTTTTACGTAGCCTTCATAAAGCGCGAAGTGGATATCCAATGCCTTGTCGCTAAATCCCGCCATTCCCATGAGCCGGGAAAAATCTTTTTTCTCGTATTTCATAATTTAGAATAAAAAATTATTAACATCAACATGAAAGATTAATTTTTCCGCACTGTAATATTACACAAACTTTTCCTTTATTATTACATTTAGTTTATCCACACTTGCGGACTAATTTATATAATTGTATAATTTAAAGGTCAGTAAAATTCACTGGCCAAAAATCAAAAAAATGGAAGAAAAAAACAAAGATAAAAAAGAAGAAGACAATTCTGAAAAAGTGGAA
>JAJYJP010000068.1 GCA_021789395.1 bacterium
CTTTTGAAAAGAAGAATTGATAAGATGATCGGAGAAATATTTAAACTACAGAGAGACTACCGTATCGCCAATTCTGAGAAAAAATCCAAAAGCTCTCTTGGTAACATTTAATTATGATCTATCGGGATCTAAAGATTATCTGCTGACAAATTCCGCCATTTCGACCAACCGGTTGGAATAGCCCCATTCATTGTCATACCAGCCGACCACTTTGGCCAGATTGCCATTGGCCATCGTAAGTTCCAAATCGACCGTCGAAGAATGCGGATCGCCTTTAAGATCCATCGACACAACCGGCTCTTCTGTCACATTCAAAATCCCTTGCAACTCATTTCCAGACGCTTGCTTGAAAGCATCATTAATTTCTTCAGCTGTTGCTTCGCGCTTGAGCGTGCAGATGAAATCCACGATTGAAACAACCGGCGTCGGCACGCGCAAAGAAATTCCGTCCAGTTGTCCTTCCAAATGATGAATGGCTTTACCAACCGTCTTGGCTGCACCCGTTGTAGTCGGAATAATATTCAACGCCGCCGCCCGCGCCCGTCGCAAATCTTTATGCGGTAAATCTTGCAGCCGCTGGTCGTTGGTATACGAATGAGTCGTTGTCATAAATCCTTTTTCCACTCCGAAATTTTCATCCAATACTTTGATCATCGGCGCCAAACAATTGGTCGTACAGGAACCGTTAGAAACGATGTTGTCGCGCTCCGAATCATATTCGTTTTCGTTCACGCCCAAAAGATAAACCGGGATGTCACCCTTGGGCGGCGCGGACAAAACCACCTTGCGAGCGCCGGCTAAAATATGTTTTTGAGACCCTTCTCGATCAATAAAGATTCCGGTGCATTCCAAAACAACGTCTACCTCCAGATCGTGCCACGGAAGCTTGGTTGGATCAGCCTCCTTAAAATACTTAATTCTTTTTCCGTCAACGACGAGTTCCGATTTTTCTTCGTCCGCTTCCACCTGACGACCGTAGCGGCCGAAGGAAGAATCATACTTCAAAAGATGGGCGGCGGTCCTGATGTCGGTCAAATCGTTGATCGCCACGATTTCCAAATCGTCTTTTTCAAAAGCGATTTTGAATGACGGTCGTCCGATGCGGCCAAAGCCGTTGATTGCGATTTTTGTCATAGATTTTATTTTAAATATTTATATTTGTTAATTTCCAATTCTCTCCTTCGACTTTTTTCAAATTAAATTTGGTGTTCTCTAAAATTGTGCCCTTGGAAATATTTTCCAATCCGAATTCCAAATTTTCCAGGCTTACATCTTTCACATGTTCCGGAAAACCGTCGTGCGCCAATGCAATTGTCCCAATCTCAATTTCAACACTTTTAATCGTTTTGATTTTTTTTTCTTTAGCGATCGCCAAAATTTCTTCGATTATTTCTTTGGCCAGTAAAAAATCGTGCATAATTTTATTCGCTTACTTCTCCCGTTTTCCAAAGTCCGTGCAGATTGCAATAGGCGCGCGCTTCCACGTGCTCCGCCTCCAAGAAAAATTCCGCTTGCGGCTCCATGCCCGGTTCCAATTTCTTGCGATAGACGCGATGTTCCGTAATCACTTCGATCCACTGGATGTAATGCTCGCTCGTCATCGGATGCGGCACGCTGCCGACCGTCACAATCACCCCACCCGAGGTTTTTTCGATTACCGGTTTATGTTTTTCTTGACCCTCGTCTTCTCGTTTCTCCTGTTGAAGTTCCATCGGCTGGCCGCAACAGACTAATTCTCCCCCGCCAGCATGAACCACCTCGACCATATTGCCGCAAACTTTACATTTGTAGACTTGATTAAACTCTGTCATATTTTTATTTTTAAAATATTAATTTTTAATTTGAAATAGATTAATGAACCGCGCAGCTGATACACGGATCATAGGCCCGGACGAAACTGCGCAGCCGCCTCTCTCTTTCTTTGTCTCCCAAATCCAAAATCTCTTTGAGATAGTCCGCCACATCGTCTTCCAGATTGGACAAAAATTGGGCGGTCGGCGTGATGATATTCACGTTTTTGATATAGCCTTTGCCATCAACTTCGACGCGGTAATACAAAGTTCCCCGCGGAGCTTCCACCGCCGCCACGCCAATTCCTTCCTTGATTGCATACGGCTTGGTCACCACCTGATTCAGATCGGAATGCAGAAGTTCCTTGATTAATTTTGCCGATTCCTCGATACAATGAATCACTTCGGTCATTTGGGAAAGGATGTTATGAAACGGATTGTAATCCGGAAATTGCCAATTCAAGCTGGCTAGATATTTCTCTGCTTCTGGACGAAGTTTCGTACGATTATTGTTGATCCGCGCGATCGCGCCGATCATATAGCTTTTCCCTTCGTGCTCGACCCGCTTGATCACCTCTGTCTGTTTTTGCAGTTCGTGAAAATTATTTTCAAATTCAGCCACCGGAATCTGAAAACCCGCGGAAGAAGTCACATCGCCGTCGTAAATCGCATAGCCTCCGCTTTTATCCAGGCAAACATATTCCGTCGGCCGGTAGAACTCAGGAACTTTAATACCTTTAAAAAATTCTCCGAGTTCTAGAGATAACTTCAATATTTCAGAGGAATCCGCCACCAGTTTGCGCAATTCGTCCGCATCGGGCGCTTTTTTAAATCCACCCACTTCGTTGGTCAGCGGATGCACTACACGTCCGCCAATCACCCGTACAATTTCCATCCCATATTCACGGATTTTGATCGCTTTTTTGGTTTCTTCCGGATATTCTTTGATCAATTGAATGTCATTGTCCATATCCAAAAAGTCCGCCAGCGACAAGAAGAAAAGATGGAGCGCGTGCGAATGTATGAGTTGACCCAGTTCCATCACGGTGCGCAATTTCTTGGTTTCCTCCGTTACTACCACCCTCATCGCTGCTTCCAGTGCTTTAATAGAAGTCAAATTATGAACGACCGGACAGATCCCACAGATCCGCTGCGCCACGGTCGGCATATCCAGATAGTGCCGGCCGATCAAAACGCCTTCAATCAGACGAATGCCTTCTTGCACTTCAAACCGCGCCGATTTCACATCGCCTTGAATCACACTCGCCATAAAGCCGGTGTGTCCTTCGATCTTCGCGATGTGATTAATTTTTATGTTCATCTTTTTTTATTTTTTCCAAATTATACTGAGCAACAATGGTAAATATAATTTCTAAAACTATAAAAACAAAATCTCTCAAAAAAGCACTGTAAGCTACAAGCAAAATTCCACCAGCAAAAAATAAATTATTTTGCTTTTTACGATCTTTCGAACCGATTCCAAAAATAATAAAAATTAAACCAATTATTCCGATTAATCTAAAAAAGTATGTCATAATTTTTCCCGTGCTTCAATGTCATCCCGCAGCCCATAAATTTCCGTTGTATTATCAAATTGCTCATCGGTCATAAATTTTTTAAGCGCGGCGCGCATCGCTTTTACGTTTCCGCCCGGCCGCAAACCGCGACAACCTTGGCAACCCATCCGCGCCGACGGACAAACCGCCTTGCAGCCACCCAAAATCATCGGCCCAAAACACGGCTTTCCTTCCAAAAGCAAGCATTTATTTCCCGCCGCTTTGCATTCGACACAAATCGGCTGATCGGGAATAACCGGTATTTTAGAAAAGTCGCCGGTCCGCACCACTTCAACCAAGAACGGCACATATTTCAAAAATTCTTCGCCATTGATCGGACAACCTGGCAAAACAAAATCAACTTTCACAAAATTATCAATTTCTCTGATTTCAGGATTATTGATTCCTTGGATGTATTTATAGACATGCTTGATCGTGTTAGCACCTTCATGATAGTTTTTTATTTCCGGCACGCCGCCCATCGCCGCACAATTTCCCAGAGCCACTAAAATCTTGGCGCGCTTCCGCAACTGTACCAGTGTCTTCACATTCTCTTCAGTCACAGGATTTCCTTCCACAAAAACCACATCCAAATCCACTCCAGAATCTTCCTCGTCTTCAATTAAACGAAAATCTATCATCTCGACGCTTTCGGCAAAACTGAAAAATTTTTCTCCCATATCAAGCAGGACAAACTGGCACCCTTCGCACGAAGTCAAACTCACAATCGCAATTTTTGGTTTTTGTTTTTCCATGAGTTAATTATAGCACAAAAAAACAAAAATGAGCGGAATCAATCGTAAAGATTTTCCGCTC
>JAJYJP010000007.1 GCA_021789395.1 bacterium
ATTTTTTATGTCAAAAAGTGACATGTGACTTATGATTCAAATTTTAATTTTGTTTTTGTTGATTTAATTTTACTAAATTCTTGCCAGATTATCAAACGCCCTGGGACTGTCCGCCAGCCAATTGACCGACTCGGTGATTACCGTTTTGAGACAACCGACATCAGCAGAAGAAACTTGGAGCTTGCTGAAATTTTCCAGCTTGTTGCTTAAAAAAATCCTAATGAGTTTAATTGCTTCATTGCTCACTTTAATTCGCCTGATTTCATTTTTGGCGCAATCCTGACAGAGCACGCCGCCGCGCGCGATGCTGAAATAATTATTCTCGGGAAAAAGTTTTCGCTCGCAGTGGACGCACCGGCCGGCTTCCAGCCGGTAGCCCAGCGCGTCGAGCAGCTTAAATAAAAATCCGAAAGTCAATACGTCATTTTTTTCACTCTCCTTTTTTTGTTTTTCCATCTCATGGAGATAGTTGAATATCAGATTAAAAATTCTCTCGTCTTGCTCCTGTTCCGGAATCAGCCGCTCGATCAATCTGAAAACATAAAAAATTCGATTAAGCAGATCCAGATCGGATTTAATGTTAATAAAAACATTCACCGGAATCGTTCCGGTCACCTTCCCCATGCCTTTGGTCTTGGCAACAAAAATTTCCGCCGCCGTGATCGGCTCCAGATTGCCGGCCAGCTTGGCGTTGGGTCTGCGCACGCCTTTCCCGATGACACGAATCTTGCCCGCCTCCTGCGTGTAAATCGTGTAGATACGATCAACTTCGGCGATGTCTTTCTTATTGAGAATTATTCCTTGGTATTTGTAATCCATGGATTGATTTTATCAACTCAAGTCCTATCTTTTAATAGAGATTTTCAGCTGCCCTCCTTCAATCTTAAGATCCTTTTTAAGATCAGGTTCAGATATTTCTCCAGAAATAATTTCCGTTGCCAAAACTTCTTTCTGGATCAACTCGCCGAATTTTTCAAATACTTCGTTAGCGCCTTGGTAGCCGACTTTGATGCGATTGTCAACTTCGTAACCGGCCTCTTTGCGCATCTCTTGGATTGAGCGGATAATTTCGCGCGCCATGCCTTCGAGTCGGAGGTCTTCGGTGATGCCTGTATTCAATTCAATTTTGGATTCACCACCCTTTTCAACCGCAACATTTTTTACATTAACTTCTTCTTTAATAATATCCAGAAATTCATTGCGCAATTCGTAATTGATTCGTAATTCGGATAATGGCTGGCGAACTTTTATTCCCACTTTAGCTCGCAGTTGCAACGCTTCACTGATAATATTTCTAACGCTGGCCATTTCTTTGTTTAATTTTTCATCTATCATGTTTTCATCCGCTGTAGGAAAATTTTCCAGATGTACGGAACGCAGATCTGCGTTCCCTACATTCGATATATTTCGATAGATCTCTTCTGCTATAAACGGAGTAATCGGCGCCATCAGTTTGGAAAGTTCGACGAGGACATAATGCAAAGTTTGATAAGCTTCTTCTTTATCCGCATCGTCTTCGCTCTTCCAAAATCTTTTTCGACTTCTTCGGATATACCAATTGGAAAGATTATCGATAAACTTCGGTAAAAGACGCGTCGCATAGTTCAATTCATACGCTTCCATGTGTTTGTTAAAATCGCGAATCAGAACATTGAGTTCCGATACAATCCATTTATCCAAAAGTCCTTTGGGCGCTTTAAATTCTTTCGGCTGCCATTTGTCGATGTCGGCATAAAGCACGAAGAAGGAATAAGAATTCCAAAGCATCCGGAACATTCCACGCACGAGATCCGCCACGTCCGCTTCTTTGAAATTCAGATTTTCTGCCGCCACGACCGGCGAACTCATCAGATAAAACCTGACTGCGTCCGCGCCGTATTTATGAAACATATCCATCGGATCGGGATAATTTTTGAGCCGCTTCGACATTTTCTTGCCGTCTTCCGCCAAAACAATTCCGTTCACGATGACATTTTTGAAAGCGTTGGAATTTTTGATCGCCGTTCCGATAATATGCAGATAATAAAACCAAGCGCGTGTTTGATCGACGCCTTCCGCGATGAATTTGGCCGGAAAATTATTTTCGAATTTTTCCTTGTTCTCGAACGGATAATGCATTTGTGCGTACGGCATCGATCCGGAATCAAACCAAGTGTCCAAAACATCCGGAATTCGTTTCATCACGCCGTCGCATTTTTCACATTGAAATGTAACTTTATCGATAATATGCTTATGGAGATCAGTAATTTTTTCTCCGCTGATTTTTTCCAATTCAAAAACAGAACCGAAAACTTTTGTTTCACCGCACTTGTCGCATTTCCAAATCGGCATCACGGACGCCCAGTAACGTTGCCGTGAAATTGACCAGTCGCGCGCACCGGCAAGCCAATTACCAAAGCGTCCTTCCTTCATATGTTTCGGCGTCCAATTGATATTTTTCGCCAACTCCAAAGCTTCATCTTTGACTTTCGTCACATTCACAAACCAAGATGAAGTTGCGTAATTTATGAGCGGCGTATCGCAGCGCCAGCAATGCGGATAGCTGTGTTCGTATTTTTCCTTGGCAAAAAGCAGACCGCGGTGCGCCAAATTTTTGATCACTTCGATATCCGTTTTCTGATGATCGCCTTCCGGCTTCACGGAAAGTCCGGCAAAATCTGTTGCTTCGGTTTTGATTCGTCCATCCATACCAACGTGCTGGACGAAAGGCAACTTATATTTTTCTCCCAATCTCAAATCGTCTTCACCGAACGCCGGAGCGATATGCACCACGCCCGTTCCCTCTTCGGTCGTCACGAAATCTCCGGCATAAATTTTCCAACCGTTCTCTTCGTTTTGCAATCCTTTGTTTGTGTAGTAATCAAAAAGTGGTTTATATTCTTTTCCGATCAGATCTTTCCCAAAAAATTCCGAAACAATTTCAAATTCTTTACCTTTCAAAACGTCTGATAATCTTTCTTTAGCTAAAATGTAATTTTCATTTCCAATTTTTACTTTTACATAACCAATACTTTCTCCAATTGCCAATGCTACATTTCCGATCAATGTCCACGGCGTGGTTGTCCAAGCCAGAACGAAAGTTCCCGGTTCGTCCACCAGTTCGAATTCCGCGATCGCCGACAAATCTTTAATATCCTTGTAGCCTTCCGAAACTTCTTGTTGCGACAAAGTTGTTTCGCAGCGCGTGCAGATATGCATCGAGCGGTAGCCTTCATAGATCAAGTCTTTGTCCCACAACTCTTTAAAAACCCACCAGACTGATTCCATGTACGGCAAATCCATTGTCTTGTAGGCGTTGTCCATATCCGCCCAGCGGCCCAGGCGATTAATCACTTTTCTCCACTCGGAAACATAATCCATAACTTTGGAACGGCAAAACTCGTTGAATTTTTCCACGCCCATTGCTTCGATTTCCGTTTTCCGCTTGATGCCCAGTTCTTTCTCGGCAATATTTTCGATCGGCAAACCGTGGCAGTCCCAACCCCATTTGCGATCGACGTGATAGCCACGCATCGTCCAATACCTTGGCACGACGTCTTTCATCACACTGCCGACGATATGTCCGTAATGCGGCGTGCCAGTCGCGAACGGCGGCCCGTCATAAAAAACATAATCGCCTTTCGGAGATGCTTTCTCTAAAGTTTTTTCAAAAATTTTATTCTCTTCCCAAAATTTCAGAATCTCTTCTTCCATTTTTGGAAAAGTTTGCTTTGGATCGATTTTCTTGAACATAAATTTATAAAAAATAAAAAGCGTTCCCAATCTAAGGACGCTTCCGCGTGGTACCACCTTATTTCTCCGCCTTGCGACAGACTTAATTACAGCTGTTACGGGCTTGCCCGCTGGATTCTACTCCCCTTCTGGGTTTCTTTCCAGAGCATCGGGATTGATATTCCCTCAAACGCTTTTGTATCTAGATACTACTATTTATTCACGGATTTGTAAACCTCCAGTGTTTCCCGTGCGCATCTGTTCCAATCGAATTTTTCCGCTCGTTCTTTGCCTCTTTTTCGGTAAAGATCTTTAAGCTCCTGATCTTTGGCGAAGCGCACCATGGCGTCGGAAATATTTTTCGCATCGTTCGGATTCACCAGTTCGGCCGCCAGGTCAGCCAGCTCCGGAATTGAAGAAACACGCGAAAGAATCGCCGGCGTCTCGGTCGCAAAGGCTTCCAAAACGGTCGTACCAAAACCTTCATACAAAGATGGCATCACAAAAAATTCAGCATTCTTGAAAAGCGGAACCAATTCTTCCGGCGCCACGTAGCCGGTAAAAATCACATCGTTGCCGATGCCCATATCTTTAGCCATCTGTTTATATTCCTTGGCCAGCCAACCACTCTTCCCGGCCATCACTAATTTGTAATCCGGATATTTTTCAGAGTTTGGATCTTTGGCTAAAATTCCTTTGAAAGTTTTGAAAGCTTCAAAAAGCCGGGTGATATTTTTGATCGGTTCCAAAGTTCCCAGAAAAAGGACGTATGCGTCCGGGATGCCGAATTTTTCAAAAACTTTTTCACGGGAAATTACCGGCGCTTCAAAAAACCTTTTGTCGAAACCGCTGTAGATGACCCGTATCTTTTCCGCCGGACTTTCCAAAATTTCCTCAAGGTCTTTCTTGGTCGACTCGGAAACCGTAATGATCCGATCGGCCTTGTCTGTCATCAGATTAAGAATCGCTTTCATTTTGGTAATCTGCGGTTTTGGAAAAGCTTCCGGAACTTTGTAAAACGCCAGATCATGCACAGTCACAATCACCTTGCCTTTGTAACGCTTCGGGACGCGGCTCACCGGTGAAGTGGTGTGCAAAACATCCAATTTTTCTTTGGTCAAAATGGCCGAACCGAGAAGTTCATTGTAAAGTCCAGGTAGATATTTGCGGTAATCGGAAAAAGGATAGAATCTTATTTTCACGTTCGGCCGCGTAAATTTTTTCACGTCTTTTTCCCGGACGCGCGCATCGAAAAATAAAACGTATTCGTTTTCTCTGTCGATATCAAGAAGGTGACGGATCAATTGATACGTGTAGTGGCCGATTCCGATTGAATCGCCTTTCTCAGGATTTAGGATTGTGCGTGCGTCAATTCCTATGCGCATAAAATTATTTTAATGCTTACTCCTGATTGTAACTTCTCGCCTGTTAAAAAATTCTTAAAATATAAAGCTTACATTCTTTCTGGCGCATCCACTCCGATCAACCGCAACGTTTCCGCCAAAACGATCTTCACCGCACCCACCAGCGCCAAACGGGCCTGGGACAATTCCGGATTTTCTTTGTCGATCACTTTGCATTCGTTGTAGAACGAGTGGAATTTGTCAGCCAAGCGAATAGCATAGTGCGGTAATTTGTGAACTTCGTAACTTTGCGAAATTTCCTCAACCAGTTCCGGGAATTTATTCAGTTCTTTTATCAAACTCAATTCTTTTTCGTGTTTTAAATTTGATAGGTTCGAATTTTCAAAACCAATTTCTTCTTCCGCCGCTTTTCTCAAAATACTAGAAATTCTAGCGTGAGCGTATTGAACATAGAAAACTGGATTTTTTTCCGATCGTTCTTGAGCCAATCCCAAATCGAAATTCATGTGCGTATCCGGCGAATACATCAAGAAGAAAAACCTAGCCACATCGTGTCCGACCATCTCAATTAAATCATCGATATAAACTACATTTCCCGCACGCTTGCTCATACGGACTTCCTTGCCGTCTTTAACCAGACGAACCAGTTGGACGATGATAAATTTTATATCTTCTTTTTTAAAACCCAACGCTTCGGCAGCTGCCCTGAAACGACCAATATAACCGTGGTGATCAGCTCCCCAAATTTCAATCAATTTGGAAAAGTTTCTTTGTTTTTTATTTAAAAGATAACCACAATCGGAAGCAAAATATGTTTTCTGTCCGTCTGATTTTACAAGCACACGATCCTTGTCATCACCAAAGTCAGTTGTTCGCAGCCACAGAGCGCCGTCTTGAGAAAAAATAAGATTTTTTTGCTTAAAAGTTTCAATCGCCTTTTCCACAAAACCTTCATCAATAAGAGAGCTTTCAGAAATCCAAGAATCAAAACCGATCTGCATTTTTTCTTGCGCAGTTTTTTTGATTATATTTTCAAGGATAAATTCAGCTGCTTTTTGTCCAATAAGTTTTGCTGCTTGTTTCACAGAAAATTTCTTATTTAATCCATCAATATATTCTCCGGCGTAAACAGCTTCGTCATCTTTCAATACGCTGTGCCCCAATTTTATAATCTGCTCCCCGGCATCATTCACGTAATATTCGTTCGTAACTTCAAAACCGGTTTTTCGCAAAACTCTGGAAATCAAATCACCATAAAATCCTCCTCGACCATTGCCCAGATGCAATGGTCCGGTCGGATTGGCGGAAATAAATTCATTGTTGATTTTGATTCCGTTGCCGATTTCCGAATTGCCAAAATTTTCTTTTTCTTTGTTTACTTCCGCGACAATATTCTGCAGATATTTTTTCGAAAGATAAAAATTGATATAACCCGGCGCGACCACTTCTATATTTTCAAATTCAGACAATTTTAAATTTGAAATTTGAAATTTGAAATTTTCGGCAATTTCCATCGGACTCTTCCCAATTTTCTTGGCCAAAATCATCGCGATATTGGTCGTGTAATCGCCAAAATTTTCCTGTTTGGGATAATCCACAACTATTTCCGGAATTTCAAAACTTGGAAAAATTCCCTCCTTTTGGAGGCTTAAAATGGCGTTTTTTATGGAATTTTGAATTTGTTCTCTCATAAACATATTCTATAACACAAACAGAGCTTAATCAAACCAGACAAAAAAACCGCCTCTTTAATGAAGATGCGGTTTAGTTTTTAAGACTATCTCAACAGGATGCTCCGAAGTTTATGACACAACTTTTGCAGCAAATATGGGTAAATCAAATTAAGTATCAATATCCATCTGCTGTCCAATAGATTCCGGTATTTGCATGATATGAATTACCAATACTCCAGCATTGCCAATCAAAAGATGAATTCGTTTTACCGGAGACAAAACAGTCAGGGGCGCTCGTATATGAATCAGGTGTTAATTCCACAGATACCAGAGAATTCATCGCGCTTGGAAGAGTTACCGTGCCATACCCGGCACCGTTTGCAGGCACATACCCAAATTCATGAATCCCGTTCGATGTTGCTGCCGTCGTCTGCACCGTTCCATTCGGGAATTCAATGCCACTTGCCGTATGGACATAGCCGCTAGCATAAATATTACCCCCCGCTTGGACATCGCCGCCGGCATAAATCCATCCGCCCGTATATACTCCCCAACCAGAGCCTGGATAATCTAAATAGGTGTAAGTATAAGGATTTGAAGAGTAAACTCCCCCAGAACCATTAAAATAGCCGCCATATCCTGAGTAATTAAGCAAGCCATAATTGCCGGTGCTCGAATTATAAGCCTGGATATACCCGCCTGAAACATTTAAATTACCGCTTTTTGTTTGAGCATTTGCACTCGTATTTATCGGCGCGCCGACGTTGCCGCCCGGAGGCGCGGCGGTCGGTTCGGTCCAAGCTTTCACAAATTGGAGCGAAACTCCCAAAATCGCTCCGAAGATGATGATGCCTAGCCAGTAGGCGATGTGAGCAGAAAGAACCTTCCTCGTTTTTTTCTTGATAGATTTCATAGTTCTTAAAAATTATTTCTTAACAGACTGCTCTGGTGCTTGCGTTTGCGACTGCTGAGGCAAACACTGGGCGTTTACCAATTGCACCTGATTGCTTTCGTCATGCACCGTGAATGTTTGGCAACCGCCGGAAGACTGTTTGATAATTTGATCAATCGCATTGATCGCTCCGGCTTGGTAAGCTTGCGCTTCTTCCTTGGCCTTGAAATCGGTCCAGGTGATGTAGATGATGTAAATCAAAGAGACGATAGACCAGGCAATAAGGATGGTTTTTGTAACGTTAGATTTCATAGAATTATTTGTTAGTTGTATTAGTAGGAGCAGAAACTGCTGGTGCCGGAGTAATTTTTGGCGTTGGTGCCGTAGTTGTTGGCATTGGAGTTGGAACTGAAGTCACTGGCGCCGTAGGCTGAACAGATGGAGCCGGCGTCGATTGACTGATTGTCGGCTGGATATCGATTTCTGTCGCTGTAAATTCTTGAGCGGTCTTGATGTCGATGCTAGAAGTAATTGAAATTTGCATGCCGGCTTTGAGGTCGGAAAGACTGATTTGTTTTTTATCAAAAGGCATCGGCGGCGTAGCTGTTTGAGGCTTGGCAGAATTAGTTTTGTTAGCCGTATTTGATATCTGAGCCTGAGTTTGCGATTGCATCGTTTTTTGGAAAGCCGCCATCTCTTTTTGATATTCCTGCGGATCTTTTTGAGTCATCTGGAAAATTTTAGTACTGCTGTCAACATCGACAATTCTCTCATCTAAACTTGAATCGGCTAGCGGATTAAGCGGCACGGTTTTAACCGTCAATTTGTTGCCGTCAATTTTTTCCACCGTTCCACTGAGGCTTTTGATTGGAATATTGCTGTTCAATCCCGGAACCATTCCGCTCTGGACCAGTTTTTGTTCGGCCGCGTTCCAACCGGCTTGATAGGTATTTTGACTTCCAGTCGGGGCGGATGATTGTTTTGGTCTTATTATGAGACCAAGAACAAGTCCAATGACGAAGACCAAAATGATTATGATTGTGTTGATTAGTTTTTTGGACATAAGAATTGACTTAAATTATATACATTAATTTTTATTTTACACATAAATATAAAATTGAAGATCCGCAACCGGCCCAAGGAGTGCCTCCACCACCCGCAGAACAAGCTAGTTGCATATTGTATGCCTGCGGAAAATCCGATGGACAACTACAACTTCCGGTATACGGATTAGCCGCCAAGCATTGTCCATTATTAAACCAAACAGTGTACATACCTCCAAATCCATTCGCTGCCGTCGTCTGCACCGTTCCATTCGGGAATTCAATGCCACTTGCCGTATGGACATAGCCGCTAGCATAAATATTACCCCCCGCTTGGACATCGCCGCCGGCATAAATCCATCCGCCCGTATATACTCCCCAACCAGAGCCTGGATAATCTAAATAGGTGTAAGTATAAGGATTTGAAGAGTAAACTCCCCCAGAACCATTAAAATAGCCGCCATATCCTGAGTAATTAAGCAAGCCATAATTGCCGGTGCTCGAATTATAAGCCTGGATATACCCGCCTGAAACATTTAAATTACCGCTTTTTGTTTGAGCATTTGCACTCGTATTTATCGGCGCGCCGACGTTGCCGCCCGGAGGCGCGGCGGTCGGTTCGGTCCAAGCTTTCACAAATTGGAGCGAAACTCCCAAAATCGCTCCGAAGATGATGATGCCTAGCCAGTAGGCGATTCTTGAAGAAAAAAGTTTTTTAAGCTTGGTTTTCATCTGTGTATTGAAAATTAATTTTTATTATTTCTAATTAGGTGATACTTCCCGCCAGTCAAGATTGGTGGAAGTGCAATCGGCAGAGGTCGTGCACTGCGGACTTGAAGTGCAAGTGCTGCCAGTGGTTGTCAGAACAAAATTACTATTATTTTTCGTGCATTGTCCGGCACTGCAAAGCTGCCGATCACAACCAGCTGTAACAATAGCCTTATTATTGCCAGATCCGTTTGCATTCGTACAAGTAAGCGTATACGTTATTGGATCGGTGCCGGAATTAGGAAAAACAATATTATCTGATCCCGATACTGTTCCAGATCCAGAAATTGTTTCGGATTTATTTGTTGTTCCGTCTGAACTAACCAATTGACAACTACATTTTTCGCCCTTGGTCGGATCGCAATTGGTAACTTGCCAAGACACTGTAACACTTTGAGGCAAAGGAGTTTGGTCGACGTAAATTATGTTGGGCGTAGCAGAAAGCTGTACGACCGGCGAAGGCATTACAAATGATTGACTAAAGTCTATCCAGCCCAACTCATCCGACCAAGCGTAGGACGTAGTCTGACCATCAGTAATTGTTCCGTCCGAATTTATTTGAACCCCGTATGACACCGGGTCGCCCGCCACGCTGTGTAATTTTATCCAACCTTGCCAGCCACCGGCATCAGAACCGGCTTGAGGAATACTCATAATTCTAGCCCAACCAGTTACTGTTCCAACATTATTTTGATCATAGGAAATTTGCGCAGCACAAGTTCCACTTGGACATCCCGTTAAATCACTCTGATTGAAGCTTACCCAACCAATATTTTCGCTCCACGCATACCCTGAAAGATTGCCATTGGCCTTGGGAATATCCACGCCGTAGGAAACTGGTCCGTTAGTATTAAGATTGTTCATACTTACCCAACCGACATTTGTATTTGTTCCATCATTTGATGTGCCACTGGCACCGGGACCCCAAAGCCAACCCATGCCATTATCTGTTGTCCCTGCCTTAATTTTCGCAACACTAACTACGGAAAAAGAAATAATTAAAACAAATAACGTCAAAAATATTTTTTTCTTGCTCGATTTTTTGTTTTTCATTTTATACATGAAAAGATTTTCAGTGATTGGATTATACCATAAATAATCCGTAAATAAAAGATGTTGTGGATAACTGTAAAGACACCAGTTGTAGAGACGAGGCAATGCCTCGTCTCTACATTGTTTATTTTTTATTGTATGATAGACATATGACTATTCTCGCCTTCAACAAACGCGCCAATTTCGATTATGCCATCTCGGAAAAATACGAGGCCGGTTTGGTTTTATCTGGCCAGGAAGTCAAATCAGTCAAAGGCGGCCACATCAGCCTCAAGGAAAGCTTCGTCACCATCAAAGGCAACGAACTTTATCTCACTAACGCCAACATCCCGCCCTACAAACACGCCGGTAACATCAAAAATTACGATCCGACCCGGCCTAGAAAACTTCTGTTGCGCAAATCGGAAATCAAGCGTTTGATAGGGAAAGCGCGCACGGAAGGCTTGACATTGGTGCCCATTCGAGTGTATACTAAGAAACGACTTCTCAAGCTGGAATTCGGCATTGGCAAAGGGAAAAAGAAGTTTGATAAGCGCGAAGATATCGCCAAACAGGAAGCCGAAAGAAAAATCAAGAGAGCAATGAAAAATTACTAGCCTGTCATATTTTCAAACTGAATTATTTTTCCTCAACAGCATTTTAAACTTAGTTGTAATTTGCAGTTGAGACCAGATAATAGAGCTAGAAAATATAGCAGGCAGGGGTTGCCTAGTTTCGACAGGTTGTACTTTTAAAATATGCAAGCCGAGAATGATAATTACTCGTTAAAATTTTATCAAACGTTATAAGTGCAAACTTCATAACAAAAGCAAAATCCGCGTTCGCGCAAGCGTTCGCTTTTGCTCCTGCTTTAGCTTAATTTACCCGCCTGCAGCGCTTATGCGCAGCATTACGGGCAGGGCTTCAGCCATCGGTGCGCCGATTCTCAATACGCGTCCGCCGGTGTCATATTATTGAGATAGAAAATGCGTTTTGTCTGAAACATATTTTCGAAAGCTGCTCAGGCTGGAATAAAAAGGTTTTGCCTGCTTATTACTTTTTATTCAAGACTCTAAACCGGCTAAGCTTGTAGAGTATTTTAGAAAAACAATTATGGACATGGGTGCGATTCCCATCAACTCCACACATAATTATTTAATACAAAACCATAAGAAGAGGACCGATAAAAAAAGTATTCCCGAAAAAAGCTCCGCGGGAGAGGATCAATGAGCAGATCAGAGCTTTTCAGATCCGCGTCATCGACGAACAAGGCAATCAACTGGGCATAATGACTCCGTTTGAAGCTTTGCGGATGGCCAGAGAACAAGGACTGGATCTTGTGGAAGTCGCTCCGATGGCTAAGCCGCCGGTCTGCAAGATCATGGATTTCGGCAAATTCCAATATCAACAGTCCAAGCAGGACCGTCTCAACAAAGCCAAGCAAAAAAAAGTCGAAGTGAAAGGAATTCGGATCGGATTAAGAACAGATGATCATGACCTGACTTTTAAAAAAGACCAAGCTGAAAAATTTTTGAAGAAGGGAGACAAGGTTAAAATAGAAATCCAACTCCGCGGAAGAGAAAAAGCCCACCAAGATTTGGCCAGAACCAATTTAGAAGATTTCGTAAAATCCATTGGAGTCCCCTACAAGACGGAACAAGAAATTAAAAGATACCCAGGAGGGTTTAATACAATAATCGCACCATAATTTATGCCTAAATTAAAAACCAGAAAATCAGTCATCAAAAAAGTCCAGGTGACCAAACGAAAAAAAGTTCTGCGTCGAACGACCGGACAGAACCACTACAATTCCAAAGAAAACGGAAAAGAAGGAAGACTGAAGAAAAAAGACCGAAGACTTTTCAAGGCTGACGAAAAGAACGTCTTGCAAGCGTTACCATATCTGAATTAAATTTTAAATCCTAAATTTCAAATTTTAAATCAATTTTAAATTCCTAAATTTCAAATTTAAAATTGAAAATTTAAAATTCTCAATGTTATGACTAGAGTAAAAAGAGGCACGGCTCACGTAAAGAGAAGAAACAATCTTTTGGAAGACGCCAAGGGCTATCGTTGGAATCGCAAAAATCTTTTCCGCGAAGCCAAGCAAGCCGTCATCAAAGCCGGCAAATACGCTTATCGCGATCGCAAAGCCAAGAAAAGAACGATGCGCGGCTTATGGATCATCCGGCTCAACAACGCCGCTCGCGATCTGGGCATCAAATACAGCCAGCTGATCAAAAATATGAAGGACAAAAATATCACGATCGACAGAAAAGTTCTGTCCCAGATGGCCATGGAAGATTCTCAGGTATTCGCTAAATTTATCGAGAAGGTAAAATAATTTTTTTCTTCCAAAAAAACCTCGGACAAGCCGAGGTTTTTTATTTTTTTATCGATCCGCTCCGTTTATTTCTTATGCACTTCTTTCCACAAAGTCTTCAAGGCATAGAAAGGCAACCAGATCCAAAGTGTTTTCTTGACCCAATTGTCAAAGAAACTGTTGATGTTTCCGGTTTTGAGCGCATCTACGATCAGATAGATTATAAAAACGAAAATGATCCCTAAAATTATCAGCAAAGTCATGACTGGTTAGTTATTTTATTATGTTTGATGTCATAAATCACATCTTTCTTTTCTACTACGATCCGCCAGCCGTTTTTCTCGGCAATTTTCCGCAGATTTTCATTGGGATTGAAAGCGATCGGATTGGCTACGATTTCCAAGACCCGCGCGTCCGATTCCGTGTCTCCCACCCCGTACGAATCTTCCAGTGTCAGATCGTTTTCCGCCAGATATTGCCGGACGACCTGGCTCTTGTCGATCGTCGGTTCGAACACCGCGCCGCCGGTATATTTTTCATTGTCCATCTCATAGATCGTTCCGAAAACCGCGTCGAGCTTCAGATATTTGTTATATTCCTCGACGATCTCCGAGGGTGATCCGGAAACTGCGATAATCTTATAATTTTCCCGTCGGAATTTTTCAACTAATTGACTGGTATAAACATAAGTCCGGTGCTTGTAAAAAGGTATGACGATCTGACAAGCTTTTTCCACATCGTCTTTCGTGCAGCCTTTGATATTTTCCGCGTACAGTTTTACCAACGCTTTGCGGTATTCTTCGTAAGTCCCTTTGTGATCCAGCCAATCGCTGTAGTGACGCACCAACTGGTTACGGACACTCCGGTGGAAAATTCCCATCCAGGCCAGCTCATTGATCAGTTCGAAGGCCAGATTCTTCCGGAAAATCGTCCCATCAATGTCAAACACGGCTAGTTTGGTTTTTTTCGTATCGTTCATAGGGAAATTGTAGCGCCATTTCTAAAATTTTAAATACTTGTCCCAGTATTCAAAAAGCTCTTTGGTCGTCACCAGATCCCGGACGCAGTAGCGCGCTACGTCCAGATATTTTTTCTGTTTGTATAATTCTCCCACCATCGAACCGTCTACGCCTTCATCTTTGGAACTTTTGATCCCGAACGCCTTGGCATAAAAATCTAAGTTGTATTTCCGCGTGGCACCGTAAAAATTCAGCTGGTCCATCAGATCGCAGTGGAGTTTGTAATCGTAGCGGTAGTTCATCAGATTCTTGGTCGGCCGGACCTTGTTGACCGCACTGCGCAGCATCAGATAGGGCGCGTCAAATCCCCGCCCATTGAAAGTCACGACTTGGTCATAAACTTTGAGAATGTCCCAAAATTTTTCCAAAATATCTTTTTCCGTTCCGGCTTCGTAAACAATTCCGTCTTCTTCGAACTTTTCAATTCCCGCCCCCCTGTCTTGGAAAAGCGCCACGCCCTTCATCGTCTCCGGATTGAGCATGCCGATCGTCACCACTTCCCCAGTCAGCGGATAGAGCGATAATTTTTTCTTGATGTCAGTTTTTTCTTCTTCGTTTTCCGCAAACTTCAAAAGATATTCCTGAATTTTTTCATCGAGCGTTTCAAAATTAACGCCAATTGTCTCGATGTCTACAATAACTTTAGACATACAATAAGATGAGAAAATATATTAACTATATCCGAATATCATTTATACGGTATCCGGATGCAATCAACATTGCCGCTAACTTAGGCCGCTTTCCTTTCAGACGCATACAGTCCGTAAATTCCAAAAACGATTGCGATAAGGATCCATTGGGTTCCGGCCAATTTCAGAAGATCGATTTTAAAAACGAAATCAATAGCAGCCAAAACTACGGCTATGGCTGAAAGGATCATCAAGATGTCAGATTTTGATTTTGTGCATTTCATAGAAAACACCTCGCTTTCTATTTTACCGTTAGTTTAATTATAGCACGGATTCCGCTATTCTAAAAAATCATCGCTTTGCGGCACAATCCGTCTTTCTTATATACAGACAGAAAACCGACCGATAGAAATTTTAAAAATATTTCCGATAATCAACAAGAACTCCGATGAAAAAATTAGGACCTTAAATTATGCCGCTTTAATTTTTTCCTAAGGTTTTTATGATCCGGCATAATTTTTTCCACCAAATTCCAAAATCTCGGACTGTGATTCAGTTCTTTCAAATGGCACAGCTCGTGAATGATGACATAATCTTGCAATTCTTGCGGCAAATCCGCCAGTTTGTAATTGAAATTCAGGTTGCCTCTACGGCTGCAACTACCCCAGCAAGTCCGTTGGTTCCGGATCGCAATCCGGTTGTAAGCAAAACCGTAGCGTTCCGCCCAAAATTCCACTCTTTGAGAAATAATCTCTTTGGCATTTTTTTTCGATGATTCATAGCGGGCGCTATCTGCTTCCATTTTCTTTTTCAGTTCGGAAAAATCCACATGTTTCAACTTTTCAAAAATCCATTCGGCTTTATCTTCTAAAAATTTATTGATGGCATACACGGGGTACCATTTCGGCGCCGATACGATGAAAGCCCCATCGGCATAAATCGCCAGTCTCATGCGACGCGTCCCTTTGCGCTTGCGCAAGGTGTACTCGAATTCTTTGCCGTTGATTTTTATTTTCCCATACATTTTGAATGTTGTTTTTAATTATTTCCGCCCGCTTTCATTCTACATCAACAAACAAGATATAAAAAAAGCGGTTCCCCGCCTCGATATTTTTGAAATTTGAAATTTATATTTTGAAATTACTTTAAAAGTATCCGTCGCAGCAATGCGGCGCTTTTTCCAGACAATCGCATTGGTCGAGATTCAATTCGAAAATTCCATATTGCAGATTCATCAAATCTTTGCCGGCCTGTTCCAGCGCCCGGGCGATGTAGCCGCTCCGGCTGCCGCTCCGACAGACCAAAACTACTTTTTTGTCCCAATCGATCTCAGATAGACGCATCCCGATTTCATTGAGCGGAATCAGTTTCGAACCTTTGATCTTGATCAGATCATATTCATCCGACTCGCGCACATCAACGATCTCCAGCTCACCCGGCTCGTCTCGGAGCATTTCTTTTAATTTTTTTCCGTTAATATTTTGAACCGTCATGCAAAATAATCTTTAATTAAAATTATGAATTTAATTTTCCAAAATAATACGCCACCGTGCCTATCCAGCTTTGGACATCGGCGGGATTTTGTCCGGCGCACGTGTAGCCGCATTTCCACACCACCATCCGCTCAGGCGTATCAATATTTTGATTGATCAATTTTTCAATCCGATCCCCTACCACCTGCACCGCCTGCTCCGGCGAATCAAAGCAGCTGTAACCGGATACGGTCGGATCGTATCCGCCCTTATAACCCCAATAATTATAACAGTCTCTGCCATTTTCTTGCGGAGAATATTTTCCCCAGTCGCTTTCTTTTTTGGCGATCGATATCAGGAAAGAAGAAACTTTTTTATTTCTTTCCGCCAGATAAGGCGCCATTTTCGCCATCGGATAACTGGCCAAAATTTTCTTTATTTTATCCTGCCGTTGAGAATCAGTTTCCTCAGAAAATAAATTTTTTTCATCGCAAAAAATTCCTTTTCCTCCGTAATGCGCAATTTCCCCCTTGCCGATCCTGTTCAGCGGATCGATGGTTTCGGGATTGATTCTGGTACCGCTCGGGATTGTTGCGGAATAAGCGGGGCTTCCTCCGGAAAAATAAAAAAATAATCCTATGCTAAGCGCGAGAATCGACGAACTGAGAATTATATGTTTTTTGACTCTTTTTGCTCCCTTTAATCTGCTTTTCCAACGTCGCAGATATCCTAGCAAATAATCATCGTCCATAAGAAGGATCGAACCGGATTTAGGTTTAAAGTCTTATCATTCTGCCGCCGGAAACAGCCTTATTCAAGCCTTTCCAGACAACATTTATCGATTCTAGCAGACTTTGTCACTGTTGTCTAGTTCTGATCCCCGTTTAATTTGGAAAAGTAAAAACTGACGTTTGAAATCCATTGTTGGTCATTTTTCGGGTTGTCCCAAGAGCAGCTATAGCCGCATTTCCACACCACCATCTTTGACGGCGTATCCAGCTTATCGTCAGCAACTAAAAATTGAATTCTTTTTGCCACTGTATCAACTGCTTCTTTTGGACTGGAAAAACAAGAATGGCCGCCAGTACCTATCCGATTATCGCCCTTGTAGCCCCAGTAATTATAACAGTCTTGGCCGTTATAAACCGGCGCGTGGACACCCCAGTCGCTTTCTTGCTTGGCAATGGCGATAATGAAAGACGCGACGGCCTTGTTTTGTTTAAAGATTTCCGGCAACATCTTTTCGATCGGATAGCCTTTGACCATCGCCGTTACCTGTTTCTCGAAAGCGCTGTTGCTGTTGCTGCTCATCAACTTGGAAATCGTAGCCGTATCGATGCTTTTGTTGATCTCTTGCGGCGTCTCAAGATTATTGTTCGCCGGAGCTGCCGCCACCGCCGGTTGAGAATCTATTATTTTAGCGGCAACACCCTGTCCTAAGTAACGGTAAACCATCGTCATGGTGAACATCCCAAAAATGATCGCTCCGACAATGGAAAGATTCCACATCTTAGCGACCGAAACTCCCTGGATGGAACCGCGAACAAGGTCGCTCAAATAATTTTTGATGCTGGAATATCTTCTCCTTATGTTCAAGGAAATCAGATCAATTTCGCCAATGGAATATATGCGATTTTTTTCAAATTCACGGGACTGCAAACTATCGAATCTTCGGGTAATCCTAACGATCCGCTCCCCTTTCTGGATCCGGGAATATTCTTCGGGAGTATAATACAGCTTTGAATCGTCCGTAAAGAAAACGGACGTCTTTCCTGCTTTAGAAAACCAAGTTGAAGCTTTTTTATATTTAAGGATATAGCGTGACAACGGAAAATCGACAAAACGGAGTATGTTTTTTTCCTGAGACAAACCGTCCAGATATTTTTTTTGTTTTTGTTTATCACCCATTAAAGATAAGTTTCAAAAAAATTATCTTCTTTGGAAATTATAGCACACTTTACGAAACTTGCCTATTTGATTCCTGCCGCCTGCTTGAAAAAATTTTCCACGTCCGGCGTTCCCACATAACATTTACCTTGCGAATAGACAAAAGGCACGCCAATCTGATCCTGGTTCAGCCCGCACTCTTGAGCTTTTTGCATCATAAGCTTAGCATTGGCCTGATTATACCAGACTTCCACAAAATCGTATTTGACTTTGGCGGCGATATTGTTATCGGCTATGAATTTTTCCACATCCGCGCAATGCGGGCAGCCCTGGCCATAGAAGAAAATGATATTTGTCTTGATCGGAGTGGCCGCAGCCTGTTCGGCTTGTTTTTTGGACTGGGCGCTGGCTCCCCAATACCAGACTCCCGTGCCGATAACGACCAGGACGAGAATCAATATGGTAAGTTTTTTCGTTTGTTTATCCATAAAATAATTATTTAAAAAAATTAAATGTTTGCTTCAATTTTACTCTTTTTTCCTCGTTTAATCAATGCCAGAACGCCGCCTGCCAAAGCCATTGACAAGCTGAGGATCTGCCCCAAGGTAAAGAAATGGAAAAGATAGCCGATCTGCGGATCCGGTTGGCGAAAAAATTCCGCCGCGAACCGCAACAGACCATAGCCGACAAGATACAAAATCAACAGGTAGTCTTGCGCAAATTTTTTATTGCGCAAAAACCAAAGCAGGCAAAACAAAAGCAAGCCTTCCAACGTCGCTTCAAAAAGTTGGGACGGGTAGCGCAACACGAGCGGGTCGCTGGCAAAGTACATTCCGACGGGACTGGCGGTGATCCTTCCGTAAAGTTCGCCGTTCAAAAAATTCCCGATCCGTCCAAAAAAGTATCCGGCCGGAATTGCCGGCACGATAAAGTCGGAAAATCTCCAGAAATCAATCTTATTGTTCCTAACAAAAATCCAGGAAGCCAAAATGACGCCGATGAGTCCGCCGTGATAGCTCATCCCGCGCAAACCGACAAACCTGCCCGTAGCCGGATCGAACGGATAGATGATTGCCAACGGGTCGTGGAGATAATACGGAAGATTATAAAAAAGGACATATCCCAGCCGACCGCCGACGATCACGCCTACGATGGCATAAAGAAGGAAGTCCAGAATTTTTGCCCGAGAAAAATTTGCCTCCCTTTTTTTCAGACGATACGTCAAAATAAAATAAACCGTCAGAAAAGCCGCGATGTACATCAGAGAATACCACTCAACCGAAAAAGGGCCGACACTGAAAATATCCGGACTGATCCTTTCCGGAAGATGCTGATAAAGTGTAAGAAAATTAACCACTCTTAAATATTACACCCAGAAAAAGTAAATGCATAGGCGCGAAAATTTCCGTGTTTCGCCGCGATACTCAGAGTCCCGCCCACCGGCTCGTGGCTTTTTATCAGATTATACATGGTCGGTTCAACGACTGAAATTTCATTATTTTTAACATCCTTGCCGAAAATTTCTCTCCGCAACGGAAAACCGTTCAGAAAAATTTCTACGGCCGCGCTTTTTTCTCCCAGACCTACCAAACTCATCACCAGATTCACTTCGGTCGCCCGAAAATTCAAAAGGAGCCGAGCGCCTTTTTCTGCCGATTCCACATATTCTTCCTGGACGGAAAATTTTCCGGAAAGCGCGATGGAATCAGTTTTCAATTTTTCCGGCGCCTTATAATTATATTCTTCAAAATAGCGATACCCGCCCGAATTATCCAGATAGCCGCGCTGGAAACCGCAATAAATCTCCGGAGTCGGACGGAAACACACTTTGCCGTGCTGATGTTCCGATTCCAACTCCGGCATCATTACTTCTCCTTTATTTTTTAATAAATCTTGGATGACTTGCTCCGTATGTTCGTACGCGCCTTCCCCGAAATGCTCATAAACAATATTGCCGTTCTGATCGGATAAATATTTGGCCGGCCAATAGTGATTCGCGAAATTATTCCAGTTCTTATAATCATTATCCAGCACGACCGGCCATGCGACACCCAATTCTTCCGCCGCCTTGCCTACATTATAGGAATTTTTTTCAAAATCAAATTCCGGAGAATGGATGCCAACAATCAAAAAATTTTTATCTTTATATTTTTGCCACCATTTTTTTAAATACGGCAATGTGCGCCGACAGTTGACGCAGGAATAAGTCCAAAAATCGATTAAGACCACCTTGCCCTTAAGATCGCTTGAGCTCAAAGGTTTTGAATTTATCCAAATATCCCCGAGAATTGTGGGAAGTTTCACGCGTCTGACAAATAATGATTATGCTACTATTACAGATTTTGAATAATTTTATTATTAAAACACAGAGACGCCCCGCAGGAGCGCCTCTACAAATCTTCATTATTCAGTTTTGTTTCTACTGAGTCAATGTTCCTGTTCCTCCTCCCACATTCATCCAACTGAAGATGCTCTGGAAGTTGGAAACGATGATCTGGATGATGTTCTGCTGCTGTTGCGGAGTGAGGATGGCATAGTCTCCGGAA
>JAJYJP010000069.1 GCA_021789395.1 bacterium
TTTTGCATCCTTTTTTCTTGCTAACTTTTTTTGTCGATTTTTTTGTTTTTTTCATATTTTCACCTGCCTTTCTAGTATTTATTTTATAACTGTCCCGCGATATTATAAATCGGCATAATAATCGAAAACGCCAGGAATCCCACGGCCGCGCCGATGATCACGATCAGCACCGGCTCCAGAAGAACGGATAAATTCTTAGTCATCTCATCCGTTTCCTGCTGGTAAAATCTGGCGATGTGCTTCAAGACCAGGTCGATCTGCCCGGATTCTTCTCCGATTTTCACCATCTGCGAAACAATCGGCGGAATATAGGAAGATTTTTTCAGGACACTGCTCATATTTCCCCCGATTTTCACTTCCTCAGCCGCTTTGACAAAAATCTCCTCATAAACAGAATTGTTAATGACCGAACCGACCAGAGTCAATGCGCCAATGATCGGAATTCCTCCGGCCAACAGCACCGCCAGATTGTCCGCAAACCGGGTGATGTAGACGTATTGATAAATCGTCCCGACGATCGGCAGCTTGATCTTTATCTGGTCCCATTCCTTTTTTCCTTCCTCCGTCTTTATGTAATAGAGTATCCATCCGACAACCCCCAAAACTACCACCAGGATTGCCCACCAATAATTTGCCATGAAACTGCTCAAATTAATGATAAACGCGGTGTACCACGGCACGGTGGCGCTGATAGACTGGATCATCTGGGTCAGCCGTGGCACAATGAAAGACATAACGACGAACGCTATGATCAAAAAGATTACCAACACAACGGCCGGATACATCATGGCTGATTTGACGCTGCTGGTAAGATTATAATTTTTTTCGATGTTATCCGCTACGTACTCCGTGGAAGATTTCAAATTTCCGGAAATTTCCCCGGCTTTGATGATATTGATCGAAAGCGTCGAGAAAATATTCCGATGCTTGCCGAGCGCGTCGGAAAAAGATGCTCCGTCCTGAATGTCATTGGCCATCTCTTCAATCACCTTTTGGAAATATTTATTGCTCGTCTGCTCCTTGATCGCCGACAACGCGGAAACGATCGGCACTTTTGCTTCGATCAAAATCGCCAATTGTCTGAAAAAAACCATCAGCTCCTTGCTATTGACGCTATCGAAATACTTCGAAAAAAATTCCGCCAAAGAACCGTTCTTCTTTTCCTCCCTGATGCTGACCGGAAAAAGTTCGTTCTTCTGCAAAACCTCTACCGCCGCTTCGTTACTGGACGCTTCGATCGTCCCTTCTTTCAATTCGCCCGACCGGCTCCTGGCCTTAAAAATAAATTTCATATTTTTTTTCGCCCCGCTTCTGCATGGCAGACTTTGCGGGGTTTTTATTTTTAAAATTAATTTTTCAACAACGTTTCAAAATTCTTGACATCCTTGGCATACAGCCTGGCATTCTCAAGCGTAACCACGCCGCGTCGCACCAAGCTGGCGAGCGACCGATCGAGCGTGATCATTCCCTGATCCATACTGGTTTCAATAATATTATCGATCTGATAGGTCTTGCTTTCCCGGATCAGATTTTCGACCGCATGATTTTTCAGCATTATCTCGACAGCCGGAATCCTTCCGCCGTCCGCTTTCGGCACCAGTCTTTGCGAAATTACGCCCAGCAAAACATTGGCAAGTTGCGCCCGGATCTGATTCTGCTGATACACCGGAAAAACATCGATGATACGGTCGACCGTCTGAGCGGCATCATTGGTGTGCAAAGTGGCAAAAATCAAATGGCCGGTTTCCGCCGCCGTCAAAGCCGTACCAATAGTTTCCAAATCTCGCATTTCACCGATCAAAACAACGTTGGCATCTTCGCGCAAAACCGCGTTGAGCGCCGCATGGAAAGATTTGGCGTCCTGATAAACTTCTCGCTGCGAAATAATGCTCCGGTCCTGCTCATATATATATTCAATCGGATCTTCGATGGTGATGATATTTTTTTCCTGAGTATGGTTCACTTCGTTGATAAGCGATGCCAGCGTTGTAGATTTTCCGTGGCCGACCGGACCAACTACCAGCACTAAGCCTTGTGAAACTTTGGTAAAATCATACAACATATCCGGAACATTCAGCTGCTGCAAAGTTTTAATTTCGCGCGGAATCATCCGACAAGCAACCCCCAAATACCCTTGCTGGAAAAAAGCATTGATTCTGAACCGAGCCTTGTCTTCAAAGTTATAGGAAAAGTCCACCTGCCCCTCATCTAATAATTTTTTCTTGTTATTTTCCGTCAGCAAAATATCACCCATAGCCTTCGTGTCAGTCGGAGTCAGGATGGAATCTTGGTTCAAAGGCACCAGCTTGCCGTCAATCCGCAGCGTCGGAAACCTCCCGACGGTCAGATGCAGATCGGAAGCGCCTTGCTGGGCAACCAGTCTCAATAAATTCTTAATTCTTTGCTCAGGGTGCATTGTAGCCATAAATTTATTTTAGAAAATTTTTAATTTTATCCAATGCTTCAGACGGCGTGAAATGGGACTTGATAAGATAATCGTTAGCGCCTAGTTTCAGCCCCTTATTCACTTCTTCTTTCTGGCTCAGGTTGGTAAGCAGAACGACGGGAATATTCTTAAACCGGTCGTCCGCCTTGATTTTCTCCAAAACCTCCAGCCCATCCATATAAGGCATCAGGATATCCAAAAGCATCACATCCGGAATCACTTCTTCCAATTTTTTTATCGCTTCCAGTCCGTTCGCCGCCTCAATCACCTGAAAACCTTCCTGTTCCAGTTTCGTGTGATAGATATCCATCACAAAAACATCGTCCTCGACTACCATTATTTTCTTTTTGTCTTCTCCGTCCATAATTTAATTATAATTTGAAATTTAAAATTTTTATCATACGTCTTCCTCGGCCAAAGAGAACATTCCACCCGTCACCCGCTCGATCTCTTCTAGCGTCGTCAGACCTTTTAAGGCTTTCAATAAACCGTCTTGTTTCATCGTCAGGAGTCCCATCCTGTCCCTCTCCTCAGTAATTAGGATTTCCGAACCGGCCTTTTCCGTAATGATCGACTTCATTTTTTCCGTAATGGGAACCGCTTCATAAATCGCCACTCGTCCTTTCAGCCCGGTACCATTGCATTTCTCGCAGCCTTTGCCGTGATAAAAAACAACTTCGCCGTCCGGATCAATTCCGTATTTTTCCAACTCTTTTTCGGAAATCTTTTTGACCTCTTCTTTGATATTTTTCTTGACCAACTCCGGAACGGTCTCTTTTTCTTTGCAATCATCGCAAATTTTTCTCACCAACCGCTGCGCCATCACCATCCGGAGAGAAGAGGATATCAAGAACGGTTCGATTCCCATATCGATAAGTCGCGGAATAGCGCCGATAGCGGTGTTGGTGTGCAAAGTCGAAAACATCAAGTGGCCGGTCAGGGCGGCGTGGACAGCCAGCTCAGCCGTTTCCGCATCTCTGATCTCTCCTACCATTATAACATTTGGATCTTGACGCAGAATCGTACGCAGACCGCTCGCGAACGTATAGCCAATCTCCGGCTTGATCTGGCTTTGATTCAGCCCTTCGATGTCATATTCGATCGGATCTTCCAAAGTGATTATATTTCTCTCTTCATTATTTAAAATCTTAAGGAGCGCGTAAAGAGTGGTCGATTTTCCCGATCCGGTCGGTCCAGTCATCAAAATCATTCCATAAGTTTCCTTAATCGCTCTTTCAGTATCTTCCAATGAAGTGCCGATCAATCCCAAACTCTCGATGCTTGTGATCCCCGAATCCTTGTCCAAGATCCTCATCACCACTTTTTCCCCATTGATTACCGGCAGAGTCGAGACACGGAAATCAATATCCTTATTGTTGTTGCTCAATCGGAATCTTCCGTCCTGCGGTTTTCTTTTTTCGTCTATTTTTAAATTAGCTAAAATCTTAATTCTCGAAATTACCACCGGGCCGATTTCTTTCGGCAAAATCAGACTGACGTGCAAGATGCCATCCACCCGAAAACGCACTCGA
>JAJYJP010000070.1 GCA_021789395.1 bacterium
CAGTGGTATACACAATGACTTAGCTTCTTGAATTCCATACTGTCTACAGTATGGGACAAGAGGACACTGGATGCAACTCCATCTCACGAGCTTACGCTCGGAGATTTAAGTTAGGAACTAATTAAAACATTTGAATTTGATTCGAAATTCTTAATTTTACTTATACCGCAAAGCGTCCAATGGGTCAATCTTGCTGGCCCGTTGAGCCGGCACAAAGCCGGTCAAAAATCCCACGAAAGCCGCGAAGCCGACAATGGCCAGAACAAACCAAAGCGGACTGTAAAACAGACTGACTGCCTGTCCGCCGAAACGGGAAGCGATAAAATTAATTCCAAAATTGAAAATCTGGCCGCCGATAAAACCCATGAGGACACCGCCCAAACCTCCTAAAAATCCCATGATGGCCGACTCCATAATAAACATCAAGGAAATCCCTATATCGGAAGCACCGATCGATTTCATAATTCCGATTTCTTCCGTCCTTTCCAGTAAGGCAATGGTCATAGTGTTAAACATACCGATAGCACTGACGACCAAAGCGATGACGCCGAAAAGCATCAGGATGATCTGAATAACATGGAAAATCTGATTGGCCTGGTCGACCGTGTCGGAAAGCGACGAGACCAAAAGTCCGGTTGCCAAAATTTTATCCCGCACTGCCGCCATGTCGGTTTGGGAATCACACTTGACCTTAACGGCCGAATAGTCATTGATTTTCAGATCTGTCAGCGATGCGGAATGGATATAAACTGTATTATCCTGGCCATCAATATAACCGACGACTTTATATTTTGTCTGAGAATCGATCCTATTGAAATTACTTTGCAAACCGTCTTGATCCGTATTGGTTTTGGTCGGTATGTAAAAAGTGAAGGTAATCTCTTTTCCGATCATCTGGTGAGGATCCTGAACTCCGAAAAGTTGCGCCACCGAGGAAGTAATAACGATATCATCCGGATTTTTATCGTCCAACGACTGACCAGCCGTCATTTTAACACCGCCTAATTCCAAATAAGAAGGTTCCGTTCCCACCGCGACAATATCGGCCGAAAGATTGCCCATATGGCCCTGTGCCGTTAATTGGAACGACGGACTTACCTCGGATACCCCCGACATCGCTTTGATCTTGCTGAGCATATCATTATCAAGCGCGACCAGTCCCGCTTTGGCTTCCGAAACATCCAAAGTCAGAAGCGAATCGGAAGTGGTAATCCTTTCCAACAAAGTTTTCTGAAGGCCGTATCCTAAAGACACTAAAAACAAAATTGCTCCGATACCGATCCCCATACCCAAAATCGTCAAAAGCGTTCGCGAGGTTCTCGCTTTGAACATACGGATCGATAGTTTGAACAAATCAATAAATTTCATATATATTACGATGAATACCTTAGTAGCATTAATATTTCAACTTCCCTCACCATTTTTTCCGCCGTGTTCCGGTAGAGTCCCACGCCTCCGACATTGATCGGAGCATCCAGGCGCTGATCCAATCCGGAGCCGTCAATCTTGTTATCGATTCTAAGTTTTAGAAAAGACTGGAAGTGCAATTTGATTTCCGAATCCATCTTTACTTTAAAGATGCTGAGCAAATAATCGGCCAGTGACGCGGCCGCTTCGGCGGACGGTTTCGTTTTTATGATCTCTACTTGCTCCAAAATGTCCCCGATCCTCTTGGAAAAAGATTCGGCGCGCAACTTGTTCCAACCGGAACCGCCTTTGTCAAAATCGAGATCGAGACTCTTTTGCAAATCCTTGATTCCGATATTTTTAAACAAAACATCTTTCAAAAAATTTTCCGCACTGTTCAACTGATCTTCCGTGAGTTCCGAAATTACGTGCGACATCAGCTGCTTCGCCTTAAATGGAACCAGCAACGACCCGATCTGTTGCGGAGAAAAATTCTTAAACGTCCGCATCAGGATCTTGACTTCATTCGGAACTTCTTCTTCCGCCGTCTTTTTCTCTTCCGCCACGATCTGCTCTTCATTCATCTCTCCCACCGTTCCCTTAGGTCTCTTGTCGCGATTAACTTCTTCGCCGATGATGCGCCCGTCTTTCATGCGGATGATCCGGTCGGCATAGCGCAAATGATCCGGATTGTGGGTAACCATGATGATCGTCTTTTTGTCTTGTTCGTTGATATTTTTCAAAATATCCAACACGTTCTGCGCCGATTCGCTGTCCAAGTTACCGACCGGTTCGTCCGCTAAAATTACCTGCGGCTCATTCACGAGCGAACGGGCGATCGCCACCCGCTGTTTTTGACCGCCGGACAGCTGTTCCGGAAGCTTATCGGCCTGCGCTTCAATGCCGAAACGCCGAAGGAGTTCCATGCCTTTTTCGCTCCTTTTTTTTCTGTCTTCCCCGCGAAAAACTTTGGGCAGACAGACGTTATCCAAGATGCTGATGGTAGATATGAGATAGAAAGCCTGGAAAACCATACCGATGCCGCTCTGGTGCAACGCGACTTTTTCTTTTTTGGTCATGTGAGAGATATTCTTTCCTTCAATAATGACTTCACCCGTCGTCGGAGCCTGCAAGCCGGAAATCGAATAAAGTAGAGTTGACTTTCCGCAACCGGACGGACCAAAAATAATAATATATTCTTGCGGATATATCTTCACATTAGCGTCTTCCAGAGATCGGACTTCGTTAGATTTCCCTTTGTTATAAATGACGCTTAAATTTTTAACTTCAATGATCGGTTCAGCCATTGTTTGGTTTTTGTTTTTAAATCGAATTTGTTTTGCACAATATCAAATTTATTTTAACACATATTAAAAAAAATCGCTATACATTTCTGCGTTCAATACATAACAACATAGAACATCGCCTATTTTTTCTTGCCGATTAAAATTGTATTTCTGCCATTGATTGTTTCGCATCTCTCGACTTCAAAGCCGACGCTAGAAAAAAGTTTCTTAAGCTCCGATGGTTTAAAAGCGTGATGATAGCGCTGGAAAATTTTTCCGTGATTGTCTTTGAAAGAAATAAAAAAGTCATTCCAGTCCAATTCGCTTTTTCCCATTGATTTTTTGACCCAATTTTTAATCAAATCATCAGCAAACGCGCTTCGCCACAGGTTCCAAACGCTTACTACGACGTATCCGCCCGGTTGGATAACCCGCCAAAGTTCCCGCGCCAACTCTTTGCGCGCCTTAGCGCCGGGAATATGGTGAAAGACCGCGATGGCATAGGCTGTATTGAAAAAATTATCGGCAAATGGTAAACTGAATCGATCGGAATCCAGCTTTTGAAAATGGATTTTTGGTCCGACGTGCTTCTTTCCGGCCAAATCAATCAATTTTTGAGAGACATCCACGCCGAAATATTCGATATTTTTATTTTCAAAAAGTTGCAGCAATCTGCCATTTCCACATCCAAAATCAAGAACTTTATCCCCTGCTTTGGCATAATTTTTAATGAATTCCAAATCAGACCAGAATCGCTTCGAGCGGGTTTCCGAAAATTTGTCAGCAATCAAATCGTAGCCTAATTCCGTTTCTTTAAGAATTTTTAAAACTGTTTTTTTATTCATGAATTCAGCCTACGACAATTTCATAAAATTAGCAATTGAACGGTTTCCCCGAACCTCTGATTTTTTGCAGCTGAAAAAACAAATTTCCGGCGAACTGAAACTGCCCATTCCCACTAACGCTGACTTGCGGGAACGTTACGAACGGCTGGTTTTCCAAAAAATCATCCGGCGCAATCCTGATTTCGAAAAAATTCTGAAAACCCGAAGCATCCGGACGGAATCCGGCGTGGCAGTCGTGGCTGTCCTGACCAAATCCTATCCGTGTCCGGGCCAATGCCTGTATTGTCCGACGGAAAAAGAAATGCCGAAAAGTTATCTTTCCAACGAGCCGGCTGTCATGCGCGCCATCGCTTCCCGGTTCGATCCGTATCTCCAGGT